>JAJTDF010000014.1 GCA_021294835.1 Planctomycetaceae bacterium | reverse complement strand
CCACCCCCCCCCATCCCCCCGACCCCCACGTTCGCCCCCGGCGGCGGTCTGGCGAGCACGGTGGTGAGCCCGGTGGAGCAGTTGGCGCGGTCGCGGGCGGTGGTGGTGCGGATCGTCCGCATGGCCTTCGTGGTGCTCATGGCCACCGTCACGCTGCTGTACATCCTCAAGGTGGACCCGCGCATCGCCGGTGAGGAGCCCGGCTTCAACGTGGTGACGGGGTGGTATGTGCCGTTCATCGCGGCCATCCTGCTCTCGGTGGTGGTGCTGCTGGTGGACTTTTTCACCCCGCAGAAGAAGCTCTCGACCATCTCCGGGCTGGTGCTCGGGATCATCCTCGGGCTGCTGGCCACCTTCGCCCTCGGCTTTGTGCTTGATCTGCTCAGCCAGGCGTGGGACATCAAACAGCCGGACCTGATCGGCGCCATCAAGGTGCTGCTGGGGCTGTCGTTCTGCTATCTGGGCGTGTCGGTGGTGCTGCAGACGCAGGACGACTTCCGGCTGGTGATCCCGTATGTGGAGTTCGCCAAGCAGATCCGCGGGCCCAAGCCGCTGCTGCTGGACACCTCGGCGCTGATCGACTCGCGCATCCTGGACGTGGCGCCGACGGGGTTCATTCAGGTGCCGATGATCGTGCCCCGGTTTGTCATCGCTGAACTGCAGACGCTGGCCGACAGCCCCGAGAAACTCAAGCGTGCCAAGGGCAAGCGCGGCCTGGAGACGGTCAACCGCCTGCAGCGGCTGCGCTCGATGGGCATCGCCCTGGATGTCTCGATCGATGAGAGCCCGGTGCCCGGCAAGAGCGTGGACCAGATGCTGGTGGAACTGGCCCGCATCACGCCGGCGGGCATCTTGACCGCCGACGCGGCCCTGGCCCGGGTGGCGGCGATCGAGAACGTCTCGGTGCTGAACCTTAATGACCTGGCCAACGCGCTCAAGCCGGCGCTGGTGACCGGCACCAGCCTGACGGTGGAGATCGTGCGGCTGGGCGAGCACGCCGGGCAGGGCGTGGGCTATTTGGACGACGGCACGATGATCGTGGTGGACAACGCGGCCCACGCCGTGGGCAGCGCGGTGCCGGCGGAGGTGACCACCTCGCTGACCACCTCGGCCGGGCGGCTGATCTTCGCCCGCTACGCCGGGCCCCGGCCGACGCCCGCTGCAGGAGTCGACCAAGGCGAGGAGGCGGCCGACGAGCAGACCGATGCGAACGAAAGCGCGGCGGAGAACTCCGGCGGCGAGCCGACCCCAGCCGCCGACGCCAGTTCCGGCACCGCCTCGCTGCCGCCCAAGACCGTCAACCCGCCGGGGGTGAACAGCCCGGCCCCCCGTCCCGGGCCGATCGGGCCCAAGCGGTTTGAACGCAACCCGCAACGCAACCCGCGCCGCTAAACCGGTGGGCCACCCGCTCGGCCCAGTGGGCTCACCGAGGCTCAACCTCGGTGATTGACAGCGTCTTGTCGAGTGCCAGCAGAACGGCGTCCGCCAGCATGGTGGCGGTGGCAGCTGGCGTGCTCGGGCCCATGGCGAAGGACGCATCACAGCGCGCGACCGGCGACTTGGCCGGCGGGGGCCGAGGCCCGCAGCCGGGTGACATCAGCCATCGACAGCCCGAATCGGGCCAACAGTTTGCGAACCCGGTCGCTGTCATTGGGGGCCCGCCGGCGCGAGCGCGAGGCCGAGAAGAGCACCCGGCCGGCCTCGGCCAAGCTGGCGCTGGTCATGCACACCCGCAGCACGGCCGCCAGTTGCACGCGGTCAAGCAGGTCCAACTCGCCGGCGCGGTCTCCCAGGGCCGACTGCAGCAGTGCGGCATCCGCCTCTGGCGGTGCGTTCGGCCCGCCCGTGCCGGGTGCTGCCGCGGGGGCCGTCGCGGCGGCGGCGCCTGTCGCGGCCATGCCCCACTGGCTCGCCAACCGCGCGATCTCCTCGCCGACGAGTTCCTCGGTGATGCGGCCGGAGGGGCCGGCGAGGGTGGCCAGCCGGGTGATGCTGGCGGCCAGGTCGCGGAAGTTGCCGGGCCAGCGGGCTTGGGGCGAGCGGGCGAACTCCAGGTACGCGAGCCGGGCGTCGGCGGTGAAGCGCACCACGCGGCCCACCGCCGAGGCGAAGCGGGCCAGTTCAAACTCCACGTTGGGCTCGATGTCCTCGGGCCGCTCGGCCAGGCCAGGCAGCCGGAAGGGCCAGATGTTGATGCGGGCCAGCAGGTCGTCGCGGAAGGCGGGCCGCCCCGGCTGGGCGGCCGAGAGGTCGCGGTTGGTGCCGCAGATGAGGTGGAAGTCGCTGACCACCTCGCTGTCAGCGCCCATGGGCAGGAAGCGGCGGTCCTCGATGGCGCGCAGCAGCATGGCCTGTTCATCGGGGCCGAGTTCACCGATCTCATCGAGGAAGAGCACGCCGCCGTCGGCCGCTTTGAGCAGGCCGGCGCGATCGGCGGTGGCGCCGGTGAAGGCGCCCTTGCGGTGGCCGAACAGGGCCGACATGGCCTGATCGCCCCGCAGGGTGGCGCAGTTGAGTTCCACCAGCGGGCCGCTGACCAGGTTGCGGGCCTTGCGCAGTTCGTAGATTCGCCGGGCGAGTTGGCTCTTGCCGGCGCCGGTGGGGCCGAGCAGCAGGATGGGCTCGCGGGCGGTCTCGGCGACCAGTTCGACCTGCTCGAGCAGGCGGCGCATGCGCCCGTTGGCGGTGCCGATGCCCGAGGTCAGGCCGGCGAGGGCCTGCTGGTGGCGGCGTTCCAGCCGGCCGGCGAGGCGGTCGTAGGAGCGCAGGTCCAGATCGATCACGCGGAGCGTGCCAGGCTGGTTGGCGCGGCGGTCGTCCGGCGGGGCCCCCTGCACCAGTTTGCCGGGGATGACGCGGCTTTGCACCAGGAGGAACAGGCAGATCTGGGCGACGTGGGTGCCCGTGGTCATGTGAACCAGATACTCGGTGTCGGGGGCGAAGCGGAGGCGGTCGGCGAAGTCGGCCAGGGCGGAGTAGACCTCGGCGAAGTCCCACGGGTCCTTCAGGGGCATGACGTGGCGCACGACCTGGGTCTCGGGGGAGACCTGGCGGATGTCGGCCACCAGCACATCGGTGATGGCCTTGGCACTGGGGGGCTCGATGAGTTCCAGACGGTCGATCCGCAGATCGGGCTGCTGGACCAGGGCGAGGGTGGGCCGCCATCGCTGCCAGCGCTCGGGCCCGGGCTGTCGCGGGCCGTGGGCGTCCAAGACGGTTCCAACCATGCCGATGGCGACGGTTTGGGGCATAGCTTCAAGGATACGCCTATCTATCTGTCTATCTTCTTTACAGATTACTCCCCGTCTGCTGCCCCGCCAGGACCGACTCAGGCCGGCCTGACGCCTGGCACACGATGTGCAATGGTCATGTGTCGCCCGCCACACCCGGCCGGGGCCGTTTGAGGAGTTGCTTATGCCCACGTCCGCCGTCAACTCACGTATCCACATCACTGGGGAAGCGACCGGCTACCTGCCGGTTCGCAACGGGGAGATCTCGCCGATCACCGTGATCGCCAACGAGGCCATCCGGGCGACGTTCGACGAGGCGACGCTCGACCAGGCGGTCAACGCGCGCACCGCCCCGGGCGTCAGCCAGGTGGTGCTGAACCCCGACGCCCACATCGGCTACGGCGCCCCCATCGGCTGCGTGATGGTGTCGCCGTCGCACATCTACCCCGGCCCGGTGGGGGTGGACATCAAGTGCTCGATGAGCCTGCTGCAGATGGACATTCCCGCCGAGGCGGTCGCCGACCGGCGCACCCGCCGGGCGCTGATCGAGGCCATCACGGCGCGCACGCCGACCGGCGCGGGCAAGGGCCAGCGGAGCGTGCCCAAGGGCCGGCCGGTGAGCCCGGCTCTGGGCCGCGAGGCGGTGGTGTACGGCGCTGCGCCGCACGTGCTGGCGGAACTGGGCGTGCCGGCGCACTGGGCGGCCCGCTGCGAAGACAGCGCTCACAGTGGCCATGACCCGCGTCCGGGTTCGCTGGGCGAGCGGCTGGAGCACCTGCTCAACCGCGAGAACTGGCAGTCCACCTTCGCCGAGAAGATGCGGCAGTTGGGGTCGTACGGCGGCGGCAACCACTTTGGCGAGTGCGAGGTGGTGAGCGTGGCCGAGGGCGAGCGGGCGCGGAGCGCGGCCGAGGCCTTCGGGCTGCGCGACGGGCACGTGGCGTTCCTGAGCCACTGCGGCTCGCGGGGCTGGGGCTCCAAGCTGGCCGAGCACCAGTTCCGCACGCTGCGGACGCAGTTTGAGAAGTGGGGCACGCCGCTGCCGGGCAACGACCGGCACATGGTCTATGCGCCGCTGGGCACGCCCGAGGCCAACGACTACATCGACGACATGTCGCTGGGCGCCAACTTCGCGACCGTGAACCATCTGCTGATCAACGCGCTGGTGCTGGAGGCCTTCCAGGAGGTGCTGCCCGGCTGCACGGGCGATCTGGTGTACTTCATCAGCCACAACATCGCCCGCTATGAGGATCTGGGCGACGGCCGGCACGCGTGGGTGCACCGCAAGGGCGCCACGCGGGCCTTCCCGGCCGGCCACCCCGGCCTGGCGGGCACGCCCTTCCAGGCGGTCGGCCACCCGATCCTGCTGCCGGGCAACCCGGCCGGCGGCTCGGCGGTGATGGTGGCCGAGCCCGGCGCCAAGCTGGCGGCGTACAGCGTCAACCACGGCGCCGGACGCGTGATGGGCCGCAAGCACGCGGCCCGCACGCTGGACCAGGGCCGGATCGACCGCGAACTGGCCGATCTGGACATCCTGACCAACTGCCGGAAGTACCCGATCGACGAAGCGCCGGCGGTGTACAAGGACTTTCAGCAGGTCGTCGACAGCGTGCAGAAGGCCGGGCTGGCCAGCACGGTGGCACGGCTGGATGCGCGGTTTGTCATCAAGGACGGCGACGCCGCCGACGATTGAGCGGCGGCGGCGGTGGTTCGGTCAGTCTGCACGATTGGTGGTGAGTCTTCCCATGCCCCAGGCACTTGAAATCGACGGCTCGCAGGGCGAGGGCGGAGGTCAGATCCTCCGCACTGCCCTGGCCCTGTCCATGATCACCGGCACGCCGATCCGGATGCGGAAGATCCGCGCCGGACGGCGCAAGCCGGGCCTCATGCGCCAGCACCTCACCTGCGTGCGGGCGGCGCAGGCGGTGTGCGGCGCCAGCGTCCGGCAGGCCGAGATCGGCTCGACGGAACTGGCCTTCACGCCAGGCCCCGAGCCGGTGCGGGCCGACGACTACCGCTTTGCCATCGGCACCGCGGGCAGCACGTCGCTGGTGCTGCAGACGGTGCTGCCGGCACTGCTGCTGGCCGACGGCGTGAGCACCGTCACCATCTCCGGCGGCACGCACAACGACATGGCCCCGAGCGCCGACTTCCTGGAGCGGGCCTTTGTGCCCCTGCTGGCAAGGATGGGCTGGCCGGTGCATCTGACCCTCCAGCGGCACGGGTTCTACCCGGCCGGGGGCGGGCAGATCAACGCGCTGATCACCGGCCGGACCGACGCAGCGCAGTTGACGGTTCTGAGCCTGACTGAACGCGGGCAGGCCGGCTTGCCGTCGTGCACGGTGCTGCTCTCGGGCCTTGCGCAGGAGATCGGCGAGCGCGAAGTGGCCCGCGTGCGCGAGCACCTGGACATCGCGCCCGAGCGCTGCGCGGTGGTGAACGTGGACCGCCCGATGGGCCCGGGCAACGCCGTGCTGATCACCCTGCCGGCCGAGCATTGCACCGAAGTGGTCATGGCGCTGGGCGACCGAGGCCTGTCGGCGTACGCCGTCGCGGACCGTGCCGTGCAGGAGGCTCGGGCGTACCTGAACAGCGGTGTGCCGGTGGGGCCGCATCTGGCCGACCAGTTGCTGCTGCCCTTGGCGCTGCTGGCGCACCGAGGAGCAGGGCCGTCGGCGTTCGTCACCGGCCAGCTGACCGAGCACACGCGGACCAACATGGACGTGATCAACACCATGCTGCCGGTGCGGTGTGATGCCGAGCCGACGGAGCGGAACGACGGATCGGTGCTGGTGCGGGTCATGTCGCACTAGCCAGCAACCGTTCCGGCCCGGCCCACCGATGGCAAGCGGGCCTCTTGCCCGCCGACTCCTTCAGCACCGGCAGCAACTCCGCTTGCGGGCCGCCGCTGCTGGCAGGCTGCGCACCTGCACCCGGCAGGCGCTGGAACGGGCCGCGGGGCCATCAGCGGTCCTCCCGTCGACGATCTTCGTCGGCCCCCAGGTCCGCGGCAGCAAGAAGGGGCCCCGGCCCCGGACGAGGCGGCCAAGGGGGTCAGTATTCACAGGTTAGTAACCACTCGTTTTGGGTATTTGTGGCGTTCTGTATCCAGATGAACGCATTTTCTCTTTTTTTGACGCGGTTTTCTGGTAATCTCATGGGCAATCAAACGACTTGTCGATCAGGAGGTCATATGAACATGCGTGCGACATATTCTGGTGCATTGCTCTCTCTGGTTGTTGCCGCCGGTACCGCCGCCGCCGCCGACCTGTCCCTCGGCTCCACAGCTTTGACGCTGTCGCCGATGGCCGCGGCCGCTCAGGCTCCGGCCACCGCTTCCACCCCGGCGGCCCCGGCCCGGGCCAAGGCCCCGTCGCTGTTCGGCGGCGAGCGTCTGCACAATGACCCGGAGGTTTTCTGGCCGGGCTTCCTGACCGGGATGACCGGGTTTGAGCAGTTCCACGAGCCGGTGAGCAGCCCGATTTACTTTGAGTCGGCACTGATCAACACGTCGCTGCGGCTGATCTTCATACACCACGAGTTTCCCGAGGCCACGCTGGGCGGCGGCGAGGTGAACATCGTCGCGGCCCAGATCCGTCTGGCGCTGACTGATCGGCTGGCGTTCATCGCCACCAAGGACGGCTACTCGTGGCTCAACGCGGGTATTCTGCCGGAGGACAGCGGCTGGAACGATCTGGCCTTCGGCCTGAAGTACGCGTTGATCGCCGACGCGGCCAATGCGTTCGCGCTGACCGTTGGCTTCCGCTACGAGGCCTCCAACGGCAGCACGACGATTCTGCAGGACGGCGCCCAGGAGTGGAGCCCGTTCATTTCGGTGGCCAAGGGCTTCGGCGACCTGCACCTGATGGGCAACTTCACGGTTCGCCTGCCCGAGAGCACCAACAAGGGCAACACGATCATCCAGTGGGGCCTGCACGCGGACTACGACATTCTGCCTGAGGTGCTGCCGGGCTTTGCGCCGGTGATTGAGCTCAACGGCGTGCACTACACGTCCAACGGCACCCGTCTGCCGCTGACGGTCGGCGGTCAGGATTACAACAACCTCGGCTCGTCGGACGTGGCCGGCAGCGGCGTGGTGTGGGCGGCGGCCGGCGCCCGCTGGCGGCTGACCCCGCACACGTCCATCGGTGCGACCTTTGAGTATCCGATCGCCGGCGGCTTCTCGGACATCATGCGTAACCGCACCACGGTGGACTTCATCTTCACCTGGTGATCCCGCCTTCCTCCATCGCTCCAGGGTTCTCTCTCCCCCGGGGCGGCTACCCGACCTCCTGATTCCGCAACAACAGATGCCCCCTGCACCGTCGCGCCGGCTGCCGCACACCAGCCAGCAGCGAGGTCAGGGGGCGTCTGCTGCTTTTGGGGTGTACTTTGGACCTGGCGAGGTGCAAGAATCAAATCGCGTCATGCCATTTGCCGTACCTGCGAACCCGAAGATCTACCACATCACCCACGTGGAGAATCTGGCTGGGATCATCGCTGACGGCCACCTTGGGCAGACCGCCTCCGGGTAGAAAGGGATCTGCGGACATCGCTGGTGGGGATGGGTCGGATCAAGCAGCGTCGGCTTGAGCGGATCGAGGTCACCTGCCACCCCGGAACCACGGTCGGCGAGTACGTGCCCTTCTACTTCTGCCCACGCTCGGTTATGCTCTACATCCTGCACATGGGCAACAACGCCGATCTGGAGTACCGGGGTGGCCAATCGCCGATCGTGCACCTGCAGGCAGATCTGCACGCCTCGATAGCGTGGGCCCGCACCAATGCCGTACGTTGGGCGTGCTCGGACCGAAACGCGAGCGCCTATGTCGCCAGCTTTGTCAGCCGGGCCGAAGACCTGACCGCCATCAACTGGCCGGCGATCGCCAGTTCGGACTTTCGCAACCCAGTGACCAAGGAGGGCAAGCAGGCCGAGTTCCTGATGCATACTGCCTTCCCCTGGAGCCTGGTCGAGGCCGTGGGCGTGTACGACCAGCAGCGGCTGGCCCTGGCTGAGACTGCCATCGCCCGGGCGGTGCACCGCCCGCGACTGGCCGTGCGGCCCGACTGGTACTATTGAGCGGCGGTAAGGAGTTGCGGCACGTGGAACAAGGCGTCGGGGACATCTTGAAGACCGATGTCGAGGCGGTCGTGAACACCGTCAACTGTGTTGGCGTGATGGGCCGCGGGATCGCGCTGCAGTTCAAGAACCGGTATCCGGGGAACTTTCGGGCCTACAAAGCGGCGTGCGACCGGGGCGAGGTGCGGCCGGGCCGCATGTTCGTGTACGACGTGGGGGCGGCGAAGACACCGCGGTACATCATCAACTTCCCAACCAAGCGTCATTGGCGAGAGGGCAGCCGCATGGAGGACATCGCCTCCGGACTGGCAGCCTTGCGCGAGGAGCTGGTTGCCCGGTCGATCCGTTCGGTGGCGGTGCCGCCGCTGGGCTGCGGTCTTGGCGGGCTGGACTGGGAGCAGGTGCGCCCGATGATCGTCGAAGCACTCGACGGCCTTCGGGACGTTCGCGTGGTGCTCTACGAGCCGGGCCCGGCCCCGCCCGCCTCGCAGATGGCGCGAGCGGCAAAGGCCCCTGCCATGACCCCCGGCCGTGCGGCGCTGGTGGGACTGCTCCGCCGGTACCTTCAAGCGGTGATGGACCCGTCGGTCACGCTGCTGGAGGTACACAAGCTGATGTATTTCATGCAGGCGGCTGGGGAGCCGCTGCGGCTGAACTACGTCAAGGCGGCGTACGGCCCGTACGCCACCAACCTCGGCCAGGTGCTCAAGCATGTCGAGGGGCACTTGATCACCGGCTATGGCGATGGCGAGGATGACCCCGCCAAGCCGCTGGCTCTGCTGCCGAACGCCGCCGAGCAGGCCGAGGCTTATCTGGCGACACGTCAGGAGGCCCTTGCCCGGTTCGATCGCGTGGCGCGACTCACCGAGGGCTTCGAGTCTTCGTACGGCATGGAACTGCTGGCCACGGTGCACTGGGTCGCCCGGCAGGAGGGAGCCGCCAACCCCGAGCAGGCCGTCGACCTGACGCATCGGTGGAACTCTCGCAAGGCCATGTTCCCCGACCAGCACCTGCACAAGGCCTGGCAGGTTCTGCAGAGCCAAGGCTGGCTCTGAGTCTCACCCGCCCCGGCGAAGCGTGCTGACGGCGCGGGCGCAGAACTGCGGGTGCTCGGCGCGGTCGTTGTAGTACTCGAGGATCCAGTCCACGTGCCCGCTGCGGTAGAGCCGGTCGAACAGTTCCACCGCCTGGGGCCAGTAGCGCGTGCCCGATCCGGCGTGCAGTTCGGCCATCGCACGCTCGGCCGCCTCGGGGCCCACGTCCTGCCGATAGGGCCGCAGGCTGGTCATCGCATCAAACGAGTCGATCACCGCGAAAATCCGCGGGGCCCGCGTGATCGCCTCACCCTTGAGCCTGTCGGGGTAGCCCAGGCCGTCCCAGCGCTCGTGGTGGTGCCGCACCAGTTCAAGCGTCACTTGGTCGGTCTCGCCGCTGAGCAGCAGCCGCTCGTGCCCGCGGACGGTGTGCAGCTGCATGGTGCGAAACTCGTCGTCGGTGAGTTTGCCGGGCTTCTGGAGGATCTCATCGGGGACGTCCAGCTTGCCGATGTCGTGCAACGCCGCGGCGATGCCCAGCCGCTCCACCTCGGCCGGGGGCAGACCGAACTCCTCGGCCATGGCTCGCGTGTAGAGCACCACCCGCCAGGTGTGGGCGGCGGTCGTGAGGTCCTTGAGGCTGATCAGCCGCACCATGGCGGCCACTGCGTCCACGTCCACGCGAGGTCTCCTCACCTCACCTTAGCCGGCAGCCGACGGGCTGCACCGGCCGACCGACCGAGCGACTGCAGAATCCGGCCCGCATGCTGCCCGGAGACGGCTCAGGATGCCCGAGATTCATCGGCGATCACCGCTGGTGCCGGCTCGGGGGCATCGGCAGCGGCCACCTCCGCAGCCTTCCCACGCCCCTGGCGCCGGGTGACCACAGCCAGCGTGCACAGCACGGCGCCCGCTATCACCCCGCCCGCGTAGGACGCGCCGTGGGCAAAGCCAGCGGTCAGCAGGTTGACATGCTCCGCCTCGGGAACCCGCTCGGCCAGCCACGGGGTGATGCGCACCACCCCGGTCGCCGCCAGGGCCCGCCCGCCCACCGCGGCGACGACCGCCAGCCCACCCATGCACGCCAGCGCCACGCCCAGCCGGGGAGCCAGCCACATCCAGTCCAACTTGGTCGCCCGCCCCACGCGGCAGCACACCGCCACTGGCAGGCCCACCAGCAGGCCGGCCCACCAAGTGGCCAGCACGCCCCACGCCGCGGCGAGCACCGTGGGCGTGGGGTTGATCATGATCCGCTCATGGGCCACGGTGAAGTACTCGAGGCTGATGCGAACGGTGACCTGGTTGTGCAGCACGCCGTACACGATCGAGCCGATCACGCACAGCACCACGATGCGGATGAACTCCACGCTCGGCCCTCCTTGCGCAGCCGCGTGTCGCGGTTGCGACCTGCCCTTCACCCGAACTTCACCGCCGCCATGCCGCCGAGGATCAGCAGCACGCCGGCCACCCGCATCGGCGTGATGGCCACCTCACGCAGGCCCATCAGACCGAAGTGGTCGATCAGCAGGCTGGTGATCAGTTGCCCGGCCACCATCGCCGCCAGATAGTTCGCCGCTCCCACCTTGGGGATCAGGTACACCGCGGTGCACACGAAGAACGCGCCCAGCGCCCCGCCCAGCCACATCCACCACGGCCCGCCGGCCAGCTTCGCCGCCTCCGGCGTGGGCATGCCCGCGGCCCGGCTCATCACCGCCCAGAGCATCAGCATCACGGCGCAGCCGACGGCAAAGTTCACCACCCCGCCGTGCAGCGGGTGGCCCGCCGCCTGCGCGAACTTGGCGTTGATCCCGGGCTGGAACGCTGTCGCCACCCCGGCCAGCAGGGCCAGCACCAGGGGCAGCACCATGGTCGACATCATGCTGGGCATAGCTGCGGGGCTCAGGCCCGTTCCTTGCCGGCCGAGACGGTCAGCTGGGCGGTGCCGCCGGCGGCGGAGCCCGCCTTGGGCGCCTGCTGGTGCATCTTGCGGGCGCGGTGCGTGCTCCAGTCGGTGACGCGCAGGTCCGGGGCCTCCGGGCCGTCGTGCACCTTGAGCACGTCGTAGGTGTTGTTCCGCTGCGTGGGCACAAAGCCCGCCTCGCGGACCAGTCGGCAGATCACCGCTTCGTCAAGGCAATACGTCGTGCCGGCGGAGGAGACGACGTTCTCTTCCATCATCACGCTGCCCATGTCGTTGGCGCCGTAGGCCAGGGCCACCTGCCCGATGTGCGGGCCCATGGTCACCCAACTGGCGCCGATGGAGTAGACGTTGTCGAGCACCAGCCGCGAGAGGGCCTGGGTGCGCAGGTAATCGGTGCTGCCCGACTGCCGTACGCGCTTGCCGAACAGGTGCGCGGTGGGGAAGGCAGCGCGGTCCATGGCCTCAAAGTCAAAGTGGTCGGCGGCGCGCTTGCCTGCGGGGTGGGCGGCGTCGCCCTCGCCCATGGCCCAGGCCCGGGCGATGGCCTCGCCGGGGAACTCGCTCTCCAGTTCACGCGGGTCGGCGCCCCAGTCGGGCACGCGGCCCAGCGGGGTGTTCTCACGCTGGAAGGGCCAGGAGATGAAGCTGACGTAGTGCCCCGTGGAGGCCGGGGACCGCGAGGACATCACACCATCACGCTCACCGCCCGCCCCGCCGAGGGTGTGCCCGGCCAGGGCCAGGTCCTGCCAGTGGCGGACCAGCAGCATGTGGTGCACGCGGTCGGCCACACCTTCGATGTGCCCGAACATCATCGTCGCCGAGGTGAACATGCCCAGCGAGTGGGCGACGTTCATGCATGTCAGCCACGCCTCCGCATCACACTTGCCAAGGCCGATCTTCTTGCGAACCGCCGGCGCGAAGATCTCGCCGCCGCCGCCGGGCAGGCTGTCCAGCCCCGCGTCGCGCAGCCGCACCATCACCCAGCGGATCTTCTCCGCCAGCGTGCTGCCCGGCGGGTCGAAGAAGCGCACGAACTCGATGAACTCCGGCGGGGAGAACGCGTGCACGTGCACGCCGGGGAAGCGCGACTTGATGCCCTTGAGCAGATCGGTGTACCACTCCAGCGGCAGGGCCGGGTTCATGCCGCCCTGCATGAGGATCTGCGTCCCACCGATGGCCACCAGTTCGGCGATCTTCTCGTGGATCACCGAAGGCTCGAGCGTGTACGCGTCGGCCTCGTCGCCGTCGCGGCGGAAAGCGCAGAAGGTGCACTTGGCCGAGCAGACGTTGGTGTAGTTGATGTTCCGGTCGATCACGTACGTGCGGATGCGGTCGCCGTGCAGCACGCGGGCCCGCCGGTCGGCGTACCGCCCCAGCGTCGCCAGCGGCATGCGCTGGTAGATCTCCAGCGCCTGGGCCCCGGTCAGCCGCGCCTGCCCGGTCACCACCGCCTCGAGCAGACCGTCATCCAGCCCGCTCAACTGCGGGTGCTCGGGCCGATGGGGCAGGACCAGCCCGCCGGCGCCGGGCGCAAAGCCGTTGCCCGCGACACCCGCCCCGCCTGCACGCTGCCTGGTCTGCTCGCTCGCCATGGTCACATCCTGCACGCTTCGCGTGCGTCTGCCCCCTCCTTGCCCCCCGCTTACCCCCCGTCGCCCCCCCTGCTCCCTCCCTGTTCTCCCCCGCCATGCCCCCCGGCCCAGCTCCTGCACCCCCCTCGCCAAGCCAACCCTCGACCCGGGCCATTCTACCGCACAAACGGCCAATTTTCAAAACTTCTTGAAAGTTCAAGAGGTCCGAGAACTCTTGGCGTTCTGTACATCCGCCAGCAATGAAATGGGCCGCGAGCAGTGCCCGCGGCCCATCCCCACGTGATCCGAAATGTCGTTTGCCGTGCGAGTTACCGCAGCACGCTGGTGCCCGAGGACTGGGTCGGGCCGACCACGTTCTTGATAACGCAGGGGTTGGACAGCAGCACCGGCCCGCCATTGGCGGTGGTTTCGTTGTAGACGCCGCCGCCGACGAGCACCTCGCCCTGAGCGGTTCCGCCGACCACCTGCTGCACACCGGTGCGAACCAGGCCGAAGGGGCTGAACCAAGAGCCTTGGGTGCCGACGGCGGGCTGGCCGGCCGCCACCCAGCGGCGCGAGGCACCGAGCATGTACTGCGAGACGGCGGGCCGGGTGGTCTGGATCATGTTGCTGACGTTGGAGACGCTGTCGCCCAGGACGAAGTTCGAGCAGCCGAAGCCGGTGTTGAAGGTGAGCGCGGGGTTGGAGAAGAAGGGCACCCGTGTGCTCGGCGAGCAGCCGCCGCCGGCGCCATAGGCCATGGTGGTGTGCCAGTGGTCGGTGCAGACCACGCGGTTGCACGACCACCGCTTGCCGTGGGGTGAACTGGTGATCGCCGTGCAGGCGCCCTGGGCCAGATCGTGGCAGGCGCCGAAGTTGTGACCGATCTCATGGCTGAAGGTGCCGCCGACGTTGCTGGAGTCCAGCGAGACCACCGACAGTCCGTTCTCCGGGACCAATCGATCGGTTGCGATGGGGCGATAAGCCAAGCCGATGATGTTGTCCCACCGCACCGAACGCAGCAGCACGACATGGTCGGCACGCACCATCTGACGCGTGCTTTGCACCGAGGCCAGTGTGCCCACGCCGTCGCGGAGGTTGCTCAGGTCCGTCCCTCCGCTGGCCGCCTGGCTGTAGCCGCCGGGGATGAGTTCCACGGCCACCACCTGCATCCACCCGCCGATGTTCGAGTTGGTCAGAGCGTTGGCGAAGTCGGTCGCCATGTTCAGCGACTGGGTCTGCAGGGCGTTGCGGCTGCCCAGCACGGCCATCGCCTCGTTGCTGGCGACGAACATCACGCTGGTGAAGTTGGTGGGATCCGAGGCGTTCAGGATGCCATATCCGCCGCCCCCACCCCCCCCACCACCGCCGGACTCAGGCAGGATGCCCTCGCCCTCACCCTCAGTCGTGCCGCCGCCGGGCGGCGTTCCGGTGCCAGTCGGGGGCGTGGCCGAACCCGTTCCGGTTCCAGGGGCTGCAGTGCCGGGCGCGGGCGGTGCACCGACATCGCCCCGGCAGGTGCCGCACTCTTCGGGCGGGCCGCCCTCGCGGGGGGTGGTCATGATGTGCCGGGCCGGCCGCTCGCCCAGCGCCGGGGCGAAGCGAACGGTGTAATGCTCCTTGCGGTCGTAATCGCGCACCCACAGCAGCACCGCGTCGCCCACGCGGGAGAGAATGAAGTCCGACGCGGGGACGCCGGCGATCTGCCCCAGCCAGGTCACCCGGTCCGGGCTGTGCTGCTGCTTGCGCACGAACACCAGTTCGCGCACCTGCCCGTCGGGCAGGGGCAGGCTGGCCCGCAGCGGCTGGGCGAGGATGCCGTTCCACGGGTCCGCCGCCGCGGCCCCCACGCTGGCGGCGCCGGGCTGGGCCGCCACCGTCTCCATGCCCAACAGCAGGCCCCAGTTGATCTCCATGGTCACGCCCCTGCCCTCGCCGGCCCAGAGCGCCTCGGCCGGCTCGGAGCCGCCGGGAACCGGTGACATCAGACTCGCCGGCGTCACGGCTGATTTGGCGAAGCCCACCGCGTAGTTCAGCGGGCCGCCGGCCCCGTGAATCCGCACCAGCCCCACCGGCACGCCGTGCCGATTGGTCTCCTGCGCTGCCGCGCCGCCCGCCATCACGCCGGTCACCGCCCCGACGATGGCCGCCAGGCGTCCCAGTGTTCTCGTGTTCATGGTGTGCTCCTTCTCAGTTGGCCGACCGTCGATCACTGCAGGTTCACCAGCACCAGCACCAGGCCGGTGCCCTCGTCCAGGCCGCTCATCGCCTTGCCGATCACCGCCCCGCCCCGGCGTTCGGCGTCATTGGCCTTCATGGCGTGCCCGGCCAGCGCACTGCTGGTCAGCAGATCGCCGGGACGAATCGCCCCGCCCTGAACCGTCGCCTTCACATACACCCGGCCGGTCATCGCGATCGGCACGTCGCCGTCCATCACACCCTCCTGCCCCAGCCGGATGCCCGGCTTGACCCCGCCCGCCCCGGAGACCACGCCCGCCACCTTGGTGTCGTACGCCGTGCACGACGGCAGCACCTTGCCGGCGTGCTCCGCATCGATCACCACCAGGGTGCCCGGCTCCAGATCCCCAGCGCGGCTGCTAAAGCCCTCGACGATGTCGGCCCCGCCGGTGATCTCCAGTTCGAACGTCCGCGTACGACCGGCGACATCAAGCCGGGCCGTGGGCGTGGCGCGGCCGATGCCCACGTTGCCGTTGGGCAGGAAGGTCATCGAGTTGTACACCGTCAGGCTGTCGTTGACGCCCCGATACTGCAGACCCCGCCAGCCGGTGGCGGAGGTGAAGTACACGCCGCCCCCGGCCTCGGGGCCCGAGCCGACGATCACCAGGTCGGTGGCGTTCGGGTAGCCGGGCACCCGGCCCATGTGCACGCCCTGGGGCAGCGTGTTGTACGCGCTGGTGGTCATCTGGCTGCCCACCGCCAGGCCGCCGACGGGCCCCGTCAGCGGCAGGCCGAGTGACAGTTGCCCGTTTGCCGAAAGCGACATCCGCGGGTTGGTGCCCATGCCGCCGTCGGTGAACCAGTTGAAGGGGCCGCTGCTGGTGACAAAGCGCATCCAATTGCCCGCAATCTGCGAGTACAACCCCAGGTCCGCCGTGCCGGTCAGCGGCGTGGCGCCGTTTTGGATCACGCCGCCACGCACGTTCAGCCGGCCGTCAACATCAAGCCGCTGCACCGGCGACGTGGTGCCCACGCCCACCGACCCGGCCGTGTACACCGCGTTGCCGCCCACCAGCGAGAACGGCGAGGCCCCCGCCGGACCCTGGGGGCCGATCGGACCAACCGGGCCGACCGGGCCGGGCACACCCTGAACTCCGGCCGGACCCACGGGACCCGTCGGTCCGGCAGGACCCGGCGGCCCGCTTGGCCCACCCGGCCCTGCCGGCCCTGCCGGACCAGGCACGCCGTTGAGGGCGTACTGGGCGTAGGGCGCCACCGCCAGCGGCTGCCGGGGCGAGAGCTCCACGTACCCCGCCGGATCAGCGCACGGCAGGGCGGCGTCCTCACGCACCGCGATCTCCAGTTCCAGCAGCCGGCCGTCGAACACCGCGCCGAAGTCCAGCGTCGCGGTGAACACACCGCCACTGACCGCCACCGCATCCAGGCACACCACCGGCCCGATGGGCAGCCCGGTGTCGCCGTCGATGAGGCGGAAACGCATATCCACCGGGCTGTTCACCGCCCCGCCCGGCCCGGCAAGTTTGCCCTGGTAGGTGATCGCCGTGGACACCGGCACCTGGGCGCTGGCCGTTCCCGCCAACCCACCCAGATCACCCACGCCGCCAAGGCCGCCCAGCCCGCCGGCAAACGCCAGCACCATGGCCGCCCACCGACTCGGGCCGTGTCCGCCCTGGGTGAGGCCCACCGCCGTTGGCCGCTGCATCCCGACGTTCGTGAACGAGTTCATGACGCTGTCCTTATGTATGGCTTACCAGAAGCCCCGCCCCGCCGGCCGGATGGGTCCGCACCGCCGGCTCGACCTTCAACACGCCATCCGTGCCGGGCGCGTGCCATGGGTTATGATTTTTGTGTTCCGGGGCACGCCCCCCACCCCCCCCCTCCCCCAGGCCGGTTGGGCCTGTCTGGCCCGTTGCCCCGGCCGTTCCATCACCCCGCCTCGGTCCGGCACCGGCTGCTGTTATGGCCTCACCACCTCCTGCCCCAGTGCCGCCGCCGGAACCAGACCGGCCCGCCCCCCCCACTCAGGCCAGTGAGGCCCCAACGCTGCTGGCAGGGGCCTCCGCGGGCGACCGTCAGGCGGTTGAACGCCTGCTGCCGCTGGTGTACGACGAACTGCGGGCCGTCGCCCGCAACCTCATTCGCGACGACCGCCCCGGGCACACCCTGCAGCCGACCGCCCTGGTCAACGAGGCGGCGATCCGCCTGCTGGGTGCCCGCAGCCTCTCGTTCAACGACCGGGCCCACTTCTTCGCCATCGCCGCCCGCGCCATGCGGCAGGTGCTCGCCTCCCACGCCCGCGCCCGCAATGCCGACAAACGCCGCGCCCCCGGCCACCGCCTCACGCTCATGGACGTGGCCGACGCCGGCCCGCCCATCGACCACCTGGCTTTGGACGAGGCCCTCACCCAGCTCGCCCAGCTCGATGAGCGACACGCCCGGCTGATCGAACTGCGTTTCTACGCCGGTCTGTCAATCGAAGATGCGGCGCACGTGCTGGGGGTGTCGGTCCGCAGCCTCAACCGCGACTGGCGCATCGCCCGCGCCTGGCTCACCGCCCGGCTGGGCGAAGCGGCGGCCCCGACCGATGACCCCCCTGCGCAGGATGCACCGTGACCCCCGAGCTCTACCGGCAGGCCGCCAGCATCTTCGACCAGATCTGTGACCTTGCGCCCGACCGCCGGCGGGCCGAGGTCGACCGCCTGACCGCCGGCAACGCCGCTCTGGCCCGGGCGGTGGAAGAGCTGCTGGCGGCCGATGCACAGCCGCTGAGCCTGACCCCGGTCGCGGCCATGCGGGAAGACCTCGAGCAACTGCTGAACAGCACCACGCGAGGCGATCAGGCCCCGTCGGAGACGAGCGGCTCCGCGCCGTCCATGGCCGTCCGACGGACGATGCCCGAACGCATCGGGCCGTACACCGTCACCGGCCGATTGGGCGCCGGCGGCATGGGTGAGGTGTATCAGGGCCGCCAGAGCAACCCGGACCGCGACGTGGCCATCAAGCTCATGCGGCCCGGGGCCTGCTCGCCCGGCCTGCTGCGCCGCTTCCGGCGCGAGGTGCAGTTCCTGGGCCGCCTGGCCCACCCGGGCATCGCGCAGATCTACGACGCGGGCGTGACGGTCATCGGCGGCTTTGAGGTGCCCTACTTCACCATGGAACTGGTGCGGGGGGTGTCGCTGACGCACTACGCCGAGGCGCGGGGGCTGAGCGTCCCGCAGCGGCTGGCCCTGCTGGCCTCGGTGTGCGACATCGTGCAGTTCGCCCACCAGCAGGGCGTGATTCACCGCGACCTCAAGCCCGCCAACATCCTGGTTGCTGATGGCGAGACCGCCACCGCCGCCACGCTTCCCACCCCGGCCGGCGGCACCGGCGTTCCCGGCCGGCCCTCGGTCGCCTCCGGCCTGCCCCTGCCCCGCATCCTGGACTTCGGCATCGCCCGCGTGGTCGACACCGCCGCCGCCACCGCCGCCACCGCCGACCCAAGCCTGGGCCCCTCGCTGGCCACCGAGACCGGCCAGCTCATCGGCACGCCGGGCTTCATGTCGCCCGAGCAGGTTCGCAATCGGCCCGGCGAGGTCGACACCCGGTCGGACATCTACTCACTGGGCGTGATCGGCTATCTGCTGCTCTCGGGCATGATGCCGCATGCAGAGATCGGCCAGAGCGCCTTCGACGTCGCCCAGCGCACCCTGAACAGCGAGCCCGCGAGGCTCGGCACGCTGGCGCCCGCCTGCCGGGGCGACATCGAGACCATCATCGCCACCGCGATGGCCAAGGACAAAGCCCGCCGCTATGACTCGGCAGCGCAGTTGGCCGCCGACATCCGCCGTTATCTGGCCAGCCAGCCCATCTCCGCCCGGCCGGCAACCCCGGGGTACCTGCTCAGCCGCTTTGCCGCCCGCCACCGCCTGCTGGTGGGCGCTGCCGCGGCCGTCGCCGCCCTGACCGTCACCTCGTCAGCGGTGATCGCCGTGCTGTACACCCGCGAGCAGTCCGCCCGCGCTCTGGCCCAGGCCGCCCAGGCCCGCGCCGAGCACGAGGCCGATCTGCAGCGGCAGATCTCCGACTTTCTCATCCGCGACACCTTCGGCGCCGCCGCCGCCAGCGCCAAAGGGCCCACCGTCACCGTCGCCTCCGTGGTCAGCGATGCGCTGGCGAAGGTCGACACCCGCTTCGCTACCGACGCCGCCGCACGGGGCCGCGTTCGCGCCACGCTGGCCAACTTGCTGTTCTCCACCGGTCAGGACTCTGCAGCGCTGGATCAGGCGACGCGGGCCGATCAGGAACTGACCGGCGCGGGCGAGACCTCCTCGGCGATGGCGTTGGAGACATTGACCCTGAGGGGCTCCATTCTGATGGGCATGGGCCGGGCCGATGAGGCGATCGATGTGCTTGGTCAGGCCAGGGAACGCTGCGCCGCCGCGACCGACCCGCTTGACGATCTGCCGCTGCGGATCGACTCTCAACTCGGCGAAGGCCTCCAGCGGAGCGGACGGCACGACCAGGCCGAGGCCATCCTGGCTCCGCTGCTCACGCGGACCTCCACCGCCACCCCGCGCGGCTGGCAGCACCTCGTCGGCGCGCGGCTGAGTCTGGCCGCGTCGCTGCGGGCCCGCAAGATCGAACCGGAGCGGGCCCAGGCCTTGCTCGGCGAGGCCGCCGCCATCGCCGCCGAGCGCCTGCCGCCGACCGACCCCGCCGCCCTGGCGGCCTTCAACGCCCATGCCCTGGTCCTCTCCCGGTCCGGCCGGCACGATGAGGCTGCGATCGTCATCCTGCGAGCTCTGAACAACGCCCGCACGAGCTTCGGCCCGACCAACCGCGAGCTGGGGTACCTGCACGGTTCGGCCGCGTTCGTCCTCGCCGAGGCGCGGCGCGCATCTGAAGCCCTGGGCCACATCTCCTCCGCGGTGGAGATCCTCCGCGCCAACTTTGACGACGGTGACTTCGCCGTCGAGCGCTTCGCCGGCAACGCCGCGGGCATCGCCCGCCAGGCCGGCGACCGCGCCGCCACCGTTGAGTTCTTCACGCTGTTCTTCCAGTCCCGCTGCATGGCCGCCGGCCCGGGCGAGGCCGAGGGCGTCAAGGCTCGGGCCCGCGAACTGCTCGCCCTGCTCTCCCAAGGAGCCCAACCGGCCGACGCGGACGCAGCGCTCAGCGACATCTTCACCGCTTGCCTCACCTCCCAGCGCAGCATTCTGGCCGGTGGCGGGCCGACCGCCTCACCGCAGGCCGCACGCTTCTTCGCCAACCTCGCCCGGGCCGCCCAGTCGCTCGGCCCGGCGGCGCCCCGCTCCGCGGCACGCGCTGCCGAACTGCTCGCCGCCGCTCGCGCCGCCCTGCCCACCTCCACCCGGCCCGATGATGACCGTGCGCTGCTCTCGGCCGTTGAGGCCGAAGTCGCTCCGCCGGACGCACCCGTACGCGAAACCTCTCCACCCCGCGGCTGATCGCCCTCTACGTTTCTCGCTCCCGCATCCCCGGCTCCCGCCACCCTCCGCGGCTAATCTCCCCCGTGCCCCTCTGGTCGGTTCTCCTGGGACTCTGGCCCTACCTGCTCATTGCCGTGCAGGTCACCGGCATCCTCTTTGCCATCGACGCCATCATGCGGGGCCGAACCCCGCAGGGCACCATCGCCTGGGCCCTCGGTCTGGTCACCTTCCCCCTGCTGGCCATCCCGCTGTATCTCGCCTTCGGCTCCCGCCGTTTCTATGGCTACATCTCCGCCCGCCGCCGAGGCGACCGCCGGCTGGCCGACCTCGGCCGCCGCGTGTGTGAGCTCATGCTCCCCGCCCGACGCTCCGCGGCTGCTGAATCTTCCGACCCGTCCGACGACGCCGACCCGCACGCCGTGCTTGAAAGTCTGGCCCGGCTGCCCGCCACCGACGCCAACGCCGTCAGCCTGCTCATTGACGGCCCCGACACCTTCGCCGCACTGCTGGCCGCCATCGACCGCGCCCAGCGGTACATCCTCGTCCAGTTCTACATCATCCGCGACGATCGCATCGGCTCGCTGTTCCAGGAGCATCTGCTGACCGCCGCGGCCCGCGGCGTCCGCGTGTATCTGCTGTACGACGATGTGGGCTCGGCCTCGCTCTCCCGCGCCTGGCTCCGCCGGCTTGAGGACGCGGGCTGCGCCGTCGCCGCCTTCAAGAACAGCCGCATCCCCCGCAACCGCTTCAAGATCAACTTCCGAAACCACCGCAAGGTCGTGGTGATTGACGGGCACGAGGCCCTGGTCGGCGGGCACAACATCGGCGATGAGTATCTGGGCCGCGACGACACCGGCGGCCCCTGGCGCGACACGCACCTGGGCTTGACCGGCCCCGCCGTCGCCGGCGCGCAGCTCGCATTCGTCGAGGACTGGCAGTGGGCCACCGGCGCCGTACCCGAACTTCACTGGAGCGCCGAGCCCGGCTCGGCCGCCGGCGTCGCCGAGAACGCTCCGGACACCGACCAGCGCGTGCTGGTCGTCCCCAGCGGTCCCGCTGATGACGTGGAGACCTGCCACCTGCTGTTCAGCCACCTGATCACCACAGCCCGCCGCCGCCTGTGGATCGCCACGCCCTACTTCGTGCCCGACGAGGGGATCATCAACGCTCTTCAACTCGCCGCTCTTCGCGGAGTCGACGTGCGCGTCATCATGCCCCGCCGGCCGGACAGCTTCCTGGTGGCGCTCTCGCACCTGACCTTCGATCCGCAGTCGGTCGGCCAGGGCGTGAAGCTCTACCGCTACAACGCCGGCTTTCTGCACCAAAAGTGCGTGCTTTCCGACGACGTCGCGGCCATCGGCACCGCCAACTTCGACAACCGCTCGTTCCGCATCAACTTTGAGATCACCGTGGTGGTGCGATCTCAGCCCTTCATCGCCCAGGTGCAGACCATGCTCCACCGCGACTTTGAACGCTGCCACCGCGTGGGCGCCGGCGATTTCGCCCAGCGCCACGCCGTGCTGCGTTTCGCCGCCCGCTGCGCCCGCCTGCTGGCCCCGCTTCAGTAACCGGGCCGTGCCGTTACGGGCAGCCGCCCGCGAAGGCGTTGATGAACGCGATGAAGTCGTCGCCCGTGATGCCATCGCCGCCCGGGGGCAAGCCGCCGACACCCACGATGTCCGCCAGTGTGCCGCCGGAGCTGAACGCGTTGATGAACGCCGTGAAGTCGTCGCCGGTCAGCAGGCCGTCGGCCGGGGGCTGCCCGCCCACGCCCACAACGTCCGCCGGACTGCACGCCGTCGGTCCGGAGGGGATCACCACCAGGGTGGCTGTGCCGCTGCTGGCCGAACCGCAGGCGTTGCTCACCGTCACGCTGTACACGCCGGCGTCACCCTCACTCACCGGATTGATCGTCAGTGTTGAAGAATCAGCCCCGCCCACACGGGCGTCGTTGCTCAGAGGCAAGCCGTCGCGGCTCCACTGATAGCTCAGCGGTCCCGCACCGGAAGCGATCACGGTGAAGCTTGCCGACCCGCCGGCATTCACGGACTGACCGGCCGGGTTCTGCGTCACCGTGGGGCATGACACAGCCAACTCGAACGCACCGGTCAGCGTCGCCGTGCCGTCGGCGTTGCTCAGCGTCAGGTTCCGCACGCCCACCGGAGCCGACGCCGTCGCCTGCAGTGACAGCCCGGTCACCTGCGTGCCGAAGTAGTCGCTCACCGCCGTCCCCACCAGGCTCACGCCGGTGCCCGAGATCGTGAACTGCGACCGCTGGGCGTTGCGCAGGTTGGTCCCGGTGATCACGATCGGCAGCGTCTGCCCCGGCTGGATCACGCCCGGCGTGACGCCATCCAGCGACATCGTCGCCCCCACCACCGTCACCAGGATCGTGTCCGTTCCCGTCGTGCCGTTGTTGGCCGTCACCCGCAGCGTCGCGTTGTACGTCCCGTTGGAGACGTACGTCCGGAACACCTGGCCGCCCGTGGTCTCAAACGTGCCGTCGTTGTCAAAGTCCCACGCGAAGCTGGTCAGCGTCGTCCCCGACTCCGTCGGCGCCGAGTTGATGTTCCCCATGAACCAGCACCGCTCGCCCGCGTTGATCCGCTTGTTCACACCGGCATTCGCATAGGGCGACGCCAGCGCCGTCCCCGTCCGGATCGTCAGGTTGTACGTCTGCAGCCACTGGTTGGCCGTCTCGCCGGTCGTGATCGGATCCACATCGAACACCCGCACCAGATACGTTCCCGGCTGAAGGTTTATCGCCGTCAGCACCTCCGACACGCCCTTGCCCGCCGAGGCCGCCGTCTGGAGGATCGCCGTGCCCGCCGAGTTGCGCAGCTCGATGTTCATGTCACCGGCGCCGATCGCGTTCAGCGTCACCACCGGCTCGGCCGTCGACGCCGTGCACCCCGATCCCTGCCCGCCCGCCTGGTAGCTCCCGCCCGTCGGCGCCGCCGTGATCGTCACGGTCTGCGCAGTGTCGATCGTGAAGCGGAACCAGTCCGCCCCAGACGGATTGGTCGACGACCACGGCCCGTTGAGCGAAAGGTCGTTCGCAATCACCGAACGCAGCGCCGGCGTCGTCAGGTTGCCGAAGTCCCGCGCCGCCGTGTTGCTCTGGTTCCCCGCGAATCGGTCCCCATAGTTGCGGTTCCCGCCGCGACGATCGTCCACCGTCAGCACGTCGAAAGACGTGGACAGCTGCGGCTCCATCAGCTTGGTCTGGTTGCACGGCACCTGATGCTCCAGCCCGAGCCCGTGCCCGTGCTCGTGAGCGATCACGTTCCGCAGGTACCGGTAGTTGCTGCCCGGGCTGCGGTAGGCCGAGTTGTCCGTCTGCCAGTAGAACGAATTGATCGTCATGTCCCCGCCGGAGCCGGGGAAAAAGTTGTACGCCAAAACCCCCGTGTCCCCCAGGTTGAACCCGCCGATGCGAATGTCCCCCACCGTCGAACGCCGAGTCAGCGTGAAATCGGACTGAATGCCCGAATCGCCCACCTCGTTGTAATCCAGCCCGGCGTACCGCCGCCAGGCACCCAGCGCCTGTCGGATCAGCTCCCGGCCCCGATCGACATCCGCCGTGCCGAACTCCAGTTCCAGGTCCGCCCTCAGCCGGCTCGCCACACGAGCCGGGTTCGGGTTGCCCCACAGCGTGCCGTCGGGAACAAACGAATACGTCAGGCTCGCCCGCTGCGCCCGCCCGCTGGCCTGCTGGCTCCCCGAGCCCACCCACGCGGTCGTGTCCACCGCGAACTGCGGCGCAATCTCCCCCGGCGCCGGCACCATCGTCGGCGGAAGCAGCATGTACCGCGCCATCAGCGTTGCAAACTGCGCTTCGGTCAACTCCGGTGCATAGCAGTGCGTGCTCACGATGAACCGGTTGCTCATCGTCGCCAGCAGGTTCATCCGACGGGCCACCTCCGCCCGTTCCACCACCCGTCCGCCCTCAGCACCCGCCACACCCGGCGCCGCGCCCCCGCCGGCCGACACCGGCTGCTCCCCCATCGCCCACACGCTCCCCGCCGCCGACAACACCGCCGCCACTCCCGCCGCCCGACCCATCTGGATGACACGATTGCTCATGATCGATAGCCCTTCGCTCCTCGCCGGAGCCGTTCACCACCACCCCCGCGGCACACACACGCATCAGTAATTGCAAAGCCCGTCACGCCCCCCTGCCCGACCGCGGACGCCGGCGCCGCAGAAAGATGCGCCAAGAACAACGGCCGACCAGCCACGTTACGCCCGAATCCCGGCGATGGTTCCTGATTTACGGTCTGGAAGACGGGGATGGCCGAGAAGTTATGGAAAGCCCGGGCGAAGACAGCCGAGCGCACCGAAAGGTTATCGGTCCCATCGCGGCCACCACCGCCCCGCTCACCTCCGTCCACCGGGATTCTCTCTTACCCCCGCAACTGCGCCAGAATCGCCGGGTCGCGGATCTCCGCATCCCGCGCCAGCAGCAGCACCTTGCTGACCACTTCCGCCGTCGTCGGATCATCATCCGCAAACGGCAGGAAGACCCGGCCCCGATGCTGGCTGTGCACCGGCACCACCCACACCAGCCCGCCCGGCAAGCGGGTGATCATGCCGCTGCCAAGGTGCACCGCGTAGTCGCCCAGCGTGCCCTTGATCATCGCCCGGTTGCTCTCGATCCTCACGTTGCTCAGCGACAGCAGGGCACACGTCTCGCGCACCAGCGCCGCCCGCATCTCCACCGTGCTGAAGCTCGCCTCCGGATCGACCCCGCCCCGGTGCGCCACGCTCACCACCAGATCCACATCGCGCATCACTTCGCTGAACACCCGCGCCGGCACCTTGGCCACCTCCATCGGCTCCTCGCTGCCGGCCTTTCTGAACACCAGCCCCGCCAGCGTCAGCCCATCGACCTCGGCGGGCGTGTAGAAGCCCTCCTGGAACGCCACCGCCACCGTCACACCCTCACGATGGAACGTGCGTTGCACGCCCTCCTCGGGCCGCGCCACCCAGCCCCGCCTGCCGAAGAGCGCCAGCGCCTGACTCGGCCGCACCTGCTGGCCGTCGTACCGCGTTGACACGCCCTTGCCCCGCGCCTCCGGCGCCGCCGGCACATACACCTCGCGGAACACCTGCTTGAACGGCTGCACCCGCTCGGCACGGAAGCACTCAGCCTGCCACTGGTGCCATTGCTTGCCCGCCAGCAGGTCCAGCGGGTGGGCGATCCGCAGCCGGTCGGCCGCTTTCACCGGCTCCAGCTCGCCCCCGAGCCCGCGCAGGGCCTTGCCCGACTTGTCCGGATACCCGATCAACTCACCACCCGCGCTCGTCCGCCCCATCAGCACCAGCCGCGAGAGCATCGGCCGCAGCAGCGGATGCCCGAACAACTCCGCCAATTCCGCCCCGGAGAACTCATCCCCGCGGTACATCGCCGCCTCCAGCCCGTCACGCACGCGCGAGGTCTGCCGCCGCAGATCGGCCAGCCGCTCCGCCAGCACCGCCACCCGCTTGTCCTTCTTCACCGCCGGCGGCACTGCTTTGAGTTCCTTCTCCGGCCCGCCAGCCTTGACGGGCTTGCTGGCCGTCAGCGTTGGCACGCCCTGCTCGTCCACCGCCAGACTCACGCGCACGCCGTCCACTGTCACCGTCACCGGCCCCTCGGCCAGGTCGCCATACTGCTCGATCTCCATCGCCCACTGCAGCCGCAGCGGATCGGGATACCCCGCGGCCCAGGCGAGGTTCTCAAGGCCGATCTCCACGGCGCGTTTCTCGCTGGCTTGGAGCGCAGAGCCCCCGTGCTTGCGGCTGGTCCTGAGCATCTCCTGAAGTGCTGCATAGCGGCGCAGCACGGCCTCTGATCGCTGCTTCCCCTCCGGCAGCGGCACCAAACCCAGCGCCCGCGCCGCATCCTGGTTGCGCTTGGCACTCATCCGCAGCAGCAACTCCTTCTCTGTCACCTTACCCAGCATGGCATCGGCGAACAGCCGCGCCCGCGTGTGCCCCGAGCCGCTCGAGGCATACTTCGCCGCCGCATACACCACCTCCCACCGCTTGCCACCCAACTGCTTGAAGCAGCGCTCAAACCACGCCCGGTCCACCGCCCCGTCTCGCAAACTGCCCGGCGAAATCGGCGTCCGCTCCGCCGCCTTGCCCTCCCACGCTTCCTCGAGGTCATCGGTTGTGTCAATCTCCGTCCGCCCCTTGGTGTGCGCCCGCACCCACAGCACAGCATCCTCCAGACCCACCCAGCCCGTCGCCTTTTCCGCGTGCTCTGCCCAGCGCGGCTGAAACACCGCGAGCGCCACCAGTCGCTCGTCGCTCAACCCCGCCGCTTCTGCCGCCTTGGCAAACGCCTCCGGCGTGTCCTCCGGCCCTGGTCGCGACTCGCGCACCACATGCGTCATCGCCGCCTGCTTGCTCCAGTCCTTGTAGCCCTGCCTCCGTTGCAGTGCCTCCTCCCCCAGTGCCGCCATCGCCCCGATCGCCGCATCAATCCCGCCCGACGGCTCCAGCGAGAACACCAGCGGCGTCGCCACCGTCACCCGGTCGCCCCGCACAAACTCAATCTCCAGCACCTTCCGGCGGACCCTCTCCGCAAGCCCATCCAGCCGTGCTGAGGCCTGCGTCTCCGCAGCGGTGCTCACTGTTGCCGTCTTCGTTGACCGCCGCTTGAGCCGCCGTCTGAGCACATCGTGCAGGTGCTCCGCCGCCCGTCCGTAGCGCCGCTCCCAGTCCGGGCTGTGCCAGCACAGCAGCACCAGCATCTCATCATCGCTCACCTCACCCGCCCGCCACAACGCCTCCGCATCGTCAAAGCCGGGCTGCAATGGGCCCAGATCATCCGCTGACAGGTCCTTCGCCTTCCCCGCCGCCACCGCCGCCAACACTGCCCGCACCAGCCCCTCCCGGCGTCGGCGGTGCTCCAGCGTCCACAGCGCTGCAGGCACCGGTCGGCACAGGTCCATTCGGGCCATCCACCCGCGAACGCTCAGTCCCGGCTGGCTCAGCGATGGCGCAAAGTCATAGTCCCGCTTCCGCCCCACGTCCCCCTGCTTCAGCGCTGCCTCAAGCCCATCCAGAAAGTACCCCGGTGCGTCCGCCTTGCTGGTGCGCACCAGCCATGCCACCAGCACCCCCACCGCGTCGGGGTACTTGATCTTCCGGCTCAGCCGCTTCTTCAGCAGCCCAAACACCGTGCCTTCCGCGGTCACCGTGTTCGTCCGATCGGCTTCCCTCATCCGCTCGAGCATCATCCACGCCCGCAGGAATTCCCGCCCGTCCCGGTCCCGCGTGTCCTTCCCACGCTGCTTCTCCCACTCCTCCAGCAGCCCCCGCACCTGCTCGAACTTCTCGGCCTCGGCCGCGTCGTCCCGCCCCCCTGGCCCAAACAACCCCATCCCCACTTCCCCGCCCAACAGCAGCGGCTCCCGCACCACGCCGTCCTCGGCGTCTCCCTCGCCCTTCGGTGGCTGCAGCAGCATCGTCTTCCTCGCCGCCACCAAGTCATCCAACGACGCCAGACACGCAAGGGCCGCTGCCGAATCCGTCAGCGGCCCCTTGGCCTTGATCTCCGGCAACGGCCGCGCCTTGAACCCTTTGGCCAGCCCGAACGCATCCGCCGCTGTCCACTCCACCGCAGGGCGCAACACAGCCCCCGCCTGCGCCGCCACCTGCGCGCTCGCCTTGCTCTCCGAGCCTCCCGCACATCCCTCCAGCAGTGCCCGCGCTGCGCTCACCGCCCGCTTGCTCTCCACCATCGCGCCCAGCAACTCCACCCCGCCGCGTGCCGACGCCCCACCCCGCCCCAAGAGCCGCTCCGCCGTCGCCAGCACCGTGGCATCATCCGCCGTCAGCAGCCGCGCCACCGCACGCGTACGGATGTCCGCCGCCTTCCGCTCCAGCAAGGCCTCATGCTGCGCCACCTCCTCATCGCTCAGTTTCTCGTAACCAAGCCGCTCACCCGCCTCCGTCCGCACCATCACAGAGCCATCCGCCAGGCTCCGGATCATCAGCCGACGAACCGCCGGTGACAACGGCGGCGGCGGCTCAGACGACTTCTCCCTCCCAAACGGCCACACATTGCCCCCTGCCGCGTTCACCCGCCACCGCAGCACCATCACGTACCGCGTCGAAGCATCCAGCCGGTCTACCACGTCCAGCAGCCGCTCGCTCAGCCGCGCCGGGCATGAGTGCACCAACTGCCGCCCCACCGCCGCTGCCTTCAGCGTGGTCGGCCCCCACGCAAACACCGGCGGCTTGAACTTCACCTCCGCCTTATCCATCCGACCCAGCAGGCCGAGCAGACTCTCCACACGTGCTTCCGCGTCGCCGCTCTCCAGCATCGCCTCCGCCACCGCCGCGTCATCAGCGTTGGCCACATCGTCAAGCCAGAACTCCCACACCGGCTGCGCCGCCAGACCCTCCAGCGCCGCCGCCACCACCGCCCAGTCCTCATCCTTCAGTGCCCGCACCAGCGCCGGCACCCCCTCCGGCAGGCCGATCATCCCCAGCATGGTCACACCCACCCAGCGCCGCGCCGGCAACTTCTCCGCGCTCATCTCCGTCGCCAGTCGCACCGCCGCCGGCGCATCCCCGACCGCCTCACACCACAGACCAAAGTACGCCGCCTCTGCGTCCGCTCCCCCAATCGCCGCCCGCCGGGCCGCTTCCGATGCCAGCAACCCCCGAACCTGTTGAATCGTCGACCGCACCACCCCCGTCGATGCCGAATCCCAGCCCAGCCCCAGCCACACGTCCACCGCTCGCACCGTCGCCGCAAACCGCACCAGATCTTCTGCGTCCACCACCTCAAGCACCCGCGCAAATGCCCCCGGGTGCCCCGTGTGTGCCAACTCCAGGATCGACTGCCGCAGCCCCTCCTCCCGTTGCGCCGCCAGCAGCAACTTCACCACCACCTCCCATGCCTCCGGCCGCTCACTCCACAGCAACCCGCAGATCACATGCCGACCCATCGACCCCGGATCGCGCTGCCCGTTCGCCGTCGCCCGCAGCGTCTCCAGCACCGCCTCGCCCAGCTCGCCGCCAAGGTTGATCGCCGCCGACAGCAGCCGACTGGCCGCCAGCCCCCCGAAGTACCCCAGATACCCCGCGTTGCTCGCCAGCCACTCCACGTCCGGGTCGTGCCCCTCCAGTTCCTTCACCATCTGCCCGAACCACGTCTCGCGCACCGCCCGCGTCGCCGCAACGTGCCCAGGTGCCCGAAAGGCCCGCCCTTGACCACGATCCAGCGTTGCACACGCCATGTCCTGCCACGCCCGCTCCACCACCTTGACCATCTTGGGAAACAGCGCCCCGAACAGCGCCGCCCGCTCACGGTCCGTCAGCCCGGTGACGGAAAAACGCATCGCCGCGGCACGCTCAGCACCGCTCATCCGCGTCGGGTCGCTCAGCGTCACCTGCCGCAGCCACGCCGCGGCATACGGGACGCCGACAAGCCGCTCCATTCGCACCGCCGCCCACCGCTTATCCCGAGCCCCCTCCAGTCGCATGCGCATCTCATCACGTTCGGTCATCGCTCACGCTCCCGCCAAAAACACCAATCGAATGAACACCACCCGGCTGTCCGGTCGCACAAACACCTGCGCGTCCAACTCCTTCACCTCCCGCCCGTCCACCGCCACGATGTACAGCCCATCCTCAAACGCCTGCCACGCGCTCGCGATCGCTACGTCCTCCGGCGGCGGCGCCGCCATCGGCCGCCCCTCCGGTCGCACGCTCCCTTGCGCTGCACCCCGCTCAATGGCCTCGCGGCTCAGCACCCGATCCAGCCTTCGCGCTTCGCGTCGGGCCGAATACGCCGCCACTTCCGCCCGCACCACCAGCGCGATCAGCGCACGCAGCGTCAGCCCCTCCCCGCCCCCGAAGTCATCGGGCGTCACCGGGATCGACCAATCCTCAAACAGGGGCCGGCGCGAAGACACCGCCCGCCCCGAGATCGTCAGCGGCATACCTGAGTATACCAGACCACCACACACACATGCCCTTATCACGGGAGGCATTTAGCACCCGTTTTCCGGGCTTCCGACCGCCCCCGTCCCCGACCATCGACCCATCCACCCAGCAGGCTGACCCATCATCCACCGCCCCGGCGAGCCTTCTCCGAACCACCAGCCGCCGCCCTCGTGGGCACGCTGCGGATGGCCCCCGGGGAGCACACCGCCGACGCATGAGCAGCATGCCCCAACACCACCGCCGCCCAGTCACGGTGTCCGCCACCCGGGCTGGTGGGTGCCCTGCCGCTCGGCCCCACGCTGGGCACCGACGCATCTCGGCCAAGGTGATCCGGCCGCACCGCTCCGGGCCTTGGTGAGTGCCGCCGCCTTGCCCCCCGGCCCCGGAGCGCAGTACAGCGCCCGGAAGTCGGCTTCCGAGCGCTGGGGAGAGATGCGCGATGTCCGCCGCGGCTCAGATGCAGACGGTGTTCGGCCTCACGGGCAGCCCGCCGCAAACGCCGCAATGAAGGCGTTGAAGTCATCACCGGTGATCAGCCCGTCCCCCGGCGGCACACCGCCGATGGCGACCACATCGGCCAGCGGTGCATCGGCCGCGAAGGCGGCGATGAACGCGTTGAAGTCATCGCCGGTGAGCAGCCCATCCCCGCACGGCACAGCGCCGGGTCCGCCGATGCCGCAGACATCCGCGATCGAGCAGCCCTGGTAGATTGTCAGGGTCGCCGCGGTGCTGACGACGGTGCCGCAGATGTTGCTCACCACACAGTCGTACGTGCCCGCATCGGTCAACTGAACGCCGGAGAGGCTCAACGTCGCGGTGGCGGCCGACGGGTTGGTGACGGGGTTGATGCCCGCTCCGCCCTTGCGCCACTGATACGTGAGCGGGCCGACACCCATCGCCGTCACCGAGAACCAGGCGCCGCCGCCCGGGCACACCGTGCTGGACGCGGGCTGCTGGGTGATCGAGGCGGAGGACGTGTCGACGGTGTAGCGGGCGAAGTAGGAAGCGACGTTCCCGTCCGCCGCGGTGAAGAAGCCGCCCGCCGCCACACCACCGTTGGGCAGCGGCGCCACGGTGATGACGTCCGAGTTCAACCCGCCACCCACGGCGGACCACTGCGTCCCGTTCCAGCGAGCGATGCTGTTGACCGCTACGCCCCCGGCGGTGCTGAACTCACCACCGGCGATCAGGTCGCCGCCGGGCAGCAGGGTCACGCCCTGCACCGGGCCGTTCGTGCCCGTACCCAGCGCGTGCCACTGCGTGCCGTCCCAGCGGGCGATGTTGTTGGCCGTCACACCACCGGCACTGCTGAAGCGGCCCGCCACGATCAGGTCACCATTGGGCATGGTGAGCAGGTCTCCCACCCACTGGCCGCTGATGCCCGAACCCAGCGGCAGCCAGGCGGTTCCGTTCCAGCGGGCGATCTTGCTGGCCGCCACCCCGCCGGCGATGGTGAAACTGCCGCCCGCGACCACATCACCGTTGGGCAGCGCCGCCAGCGCCCACACCGATCGGCTCAGACTGGTCATGCCGGTCCCCATCGCCGACCACGTCGTGCCGTTCCACCGAGCGACCGAGTTGGCCGGCACGCCGTCGACCACCGTGAAGTTGCCGCCGGCGATCAGATCACCGTTGGGCAGGGTCGTCAGCGCCTCGACCGAGTCGTTCATGCCCGAGCCGAAGGCGGACCAGTCGCTGCCGTTCCACCTCGCGATTCGGGCCGCTGCGCGGCCACCGGCCGTGGTGAAGTACCCGGCCGCGACAAGGTCGCCGTTGCCCAACATCGTCAGTGCCAGCACCCGCGTGTCCATGCCCGATCCGAGCGCTGACCAAGCGATGCCGTCCCAGCGGGCGATGCGATTGACCGTCAACCCACCGGCGGTTGTGAAGAACCCGGCCACGATCAGGTCACCGTTGGGCATGGCCTTCATGACGTTGACATCGGCGTTCATTCTGCCGCCGAGCCAGGTCGTCCCGTCCCAGCGGGCGATGCCGCTGGCGCTGACCGGTCCGGCGATGAAGAACTCGCCGCCCGCGACCGCCGTGTTGCCCAAGCCCGTCACGGACCACACCGTGCCGTTCACCCCCGTTCCCAGACCGGCCCAGATCGGAGAGGTGTAGATGTTCCAGCGGGCGATTCGGTTCGCGCTGACGCCTCCGGCCGTGGTGAACGCGCCGCCCGCGATCAGGTCGCCATTCGGAAGAACCGTCAGCGCCTGCACCAGGCCGTTCATGCCCGTGCCGAAGGCCGACCAGGCACCGCCGCTCCACCGGGCGATGCGCGCCGCGGCTGCACCTCCGGCCGACGTGAAGTTGCCGCCGGCGACCACATCGCCGTTCGGCAGCGTTGCCAGCGCAAAGACCGTGCTGTTCATGCCCGACCCCATCGCCGACCAGACTCCGCCGCTCCAGCGGGCGATCCGGTTGGCCGCACCGCCCCCGGCGGTGGTGAAGTAGCCGCCGGCGATCAGGTCCCCGCCCGGCAGCGCCTTCAGCGCTGCCACGGCGTTGTTCATCCCCGTGCCCATGGCCGACCACGCCGTGCCGTTCCATCGTGCGATGCGGTTCGCCGCGACGCCCCCGGCGGTCGTGAAGTAGCCGCCCGCGATCAGTTCGCCGCTCGGCAACGTTGTCAGCGCCGTCACGGCGCTGTTCATCCCGCTCCCCAGCGCTGACCACGCCGTGCCGTTCCACCGCGCGATGCGATTGGCCGACACCGCGCCGGCAGCGCCGAAGTCACCGCCCGCGATCAGGTCGCCGTTGGGCAGCGCCGTCAACGCGTACACCGAGTTGTCCATCCCTGTACCCAGCGCTGCCCACTGGCCCGTGCCGGGGTTGTACACCGCGATGCGGTTCGCCGCTACGCCCCCCGCCGTGGTGAACGTCCCGCCAACCACGAGCTTCTCCGGCAGCGGGCCGGCCCCGTCGGGGTCCCACGCAACCATCGCGTACACCGTGCCGCCGACGCCGGGGATGCCGTCACTCGGCAGCCACGTCGAACTCGTGCACTGGGCCGCCGCGGGCGCCGCCGCCAGCATGCACACAAGCCCGAGCACCGCACTGACGATCAACGCCACCGCCGAGGCGATGGACACTCGTGCGCTGCGACGCGCTCCAAAGGGTCTGGTCGTGCGTTGCATGGTGCTGCTCCTTTGGTTGTTCAATCTCGCGTGTGGGTGCCCGCACGCAGGCGTGCCTTCCGCGTTGAGCCGTCGCCGTGGGCGCCCGCCGAGATCACCTCGGCCTGACGGGCACCCCGCCGCGAACGCCGCAATGAAGGCGATGACGTCATCACCCGTGATCAGCCCGTCGCCCACGCCGGCAACACCGCGGCACACCACAGACTCACCGAGCCGGACACACGACGGCGGGCTTGCTGTTGCATCTGGATGCTCTCCCGGGACAACGGCCGGAGAAGCCGACGTCCTGACTCTCCATCACGGCCGGCCAGAAGGCCGTGCCGAGTGGCCAGCACCGGTCGGCCGCTTGCCACTGCTCCGACATGGATATCCACTGTTCACTACGCCGTCATCCGCGCTCTTGTGCTGCTTCGGGGCAGGTCGCCGGACACTTCCCCTTGCCCAAGGCTCCGTCAGCCGTCCGGCCGCCGCACCCGCAACCCCAATCAAGCACAGTTCCCTTGCCACACGCTGAGCGATTCCGATGCGGACCCAAGGCCCGGCCCGGTCAGGCGCCATCAGCGTCACGCCGCCCTCCGGGCGACCCAGCGGCACCACCCCGCTGAGGGCAGTGAAGCCCCCGCCGCAGCGGGGGGGCGGGGCGGGAGGGCGGGGGGAAGGTGGGCAGTGGAGTTTGGAGGGGAGTGTGGAGAGGCGCGGAGGCGGCAAAGGCCATCGACCCGCTTCGGCTGAACCCCCACGCACTGCGGGTGATCCATCACACCGCATCGCCCCTGCGCGCGGCACCGACTGATGCTCTGCCACCGACACGCCGGCCCCCCAGCAGCCCACCGAGCCCTCACTCGCGCGATCATGCTGCTCGGCACAACAGCACGGGCCTCACGGGCAACCCGCCGCGAAAACGGCGATGGGCGCGTCGAGCCCACACGCGGGCCGCCACACCGCGCTGTCAGAGCCAACCATCGCGCCCGCCTCTCGGCGAGTCCGATCGACTCGGCCCATGACAGGCGCACGTATGGCAAGCTAACCGCGCAGCGCTCAACCCGCCGGCTCGCTGGCAGGCACGCGACTCTTGGCTGGCCTGCGTTTCAACCTTCCGCCTTCTAGCCGGACGGCGCACCTCCCACCGCGCTCTCCACCGCGCAGCGCCGAACCCAACCGCAGCCTCAAGACGCCCGCGGCGTTCATCTCGCTCCGCGCAGCCACCATCGGCCGCCCGGCCAAGCCCGCCCCTGCCCAGCGTCAACCTCCGTCGCCTCAGCCTTGACTACCCCCACCACCCGCACCACCCGGCCCGCTGGCACCGCCCCCACCCTCGTCCATCCTCTCCTTCACCTCCGCCGGCTGCTCAAACGGCTCCCACGCGCCGCCCAGAGCCTTGTACACAGCCACCAGATTGGCCGACACCACCGCATCGCTGGCCGCCAGGTTGTCCTGCGCTGCGAACAGGCTGCGCTGCGAATCGAGCACCTGCAGGAAGGCCACCTTGCCGGCCTGATACTGCGCTTCAGACAACGCCACCGCCCGGCGTGCCGCCACTTCGGCCTCCATCAGCCGGGCCCGCCGCTGCCGCTCCTTGTCATACGCGACAATCGCGTTGTTGGCCTCTTCCAGCGCCCCCAGCACCGTCCGCTGATAGCCCAGCAGGGCCTGCTGCTCGCGCGCCTGGAACACCTTGATGTTGCTGCGGATCCGCCCGCCGTCAAACACGTTCCACGAGATCGACGGGCCGACCGACCACGCCCGGCTGTCGCCGTCGAACAGCGACGCAAACTGGCTGGTCTGGAAGCCGAAGCTGCCCAGCAGCCGCACCCGCGGGTACAGGTCCGCCGTCGCCACGCCGATGCGGGCCGTCGCCGCCGAGATCTCACGCTCCGCACGCCGCACGTCCGCCCGCCGCCGCAACGCATCGCCGGGCATGCCGATGGCCACCACCTCCGGCGGGGCCGGCAGCGGGCCGGTCTGGGCAAACTCAGCCTTCAGGGCGCCGGGCTGCTGGCCGGTCAGCACCGCCAGCCGGTTGAGCGTCTGCTCCAGCGCGCTCTCAAAGCTCGGCACCACCGCCTGCGTGTTGGCCAACTGGCTGCGCGCCTGAGCCACGTCAAGCTCGCTGGTCAGGCCGGCGTTGAAACGCGAGGTCGTCAGGTCCAGCGACTGGCTCTGGCTGCGGATGTTTGCCCGCGCGATCTCCAGCCGCCGCTGCAGCGAGCGGGCCTCGACATAGTTCCGCCCCACCTCGCCCAGCAGCACCACCAGCGTGTCGCGACGCGCCTCTTCCGCCGCCGCCACGTCCGCATCGGCCGCCTCCACGCTGCGGCGCACGCGCCCCCACAGGTCGATTTCCCAGTTGGCGTCAAAGCCGGCCTGATAGGTGTCGAACGACTCGCTCGAGCCGGGGTTGAACCGCCCGCCCCGGGTCGTCTCGCTGTTCTGCGACCGCGTGTACCCGCCGCTGGCGTCCAGCGTCGGCAGGCTATCCGCCGCCACCACGCCCCGCGCCGCCCGGGCCTCACGCACGCGGGCCGCGGCGATCGCCAGATCCTTGTTCCCCTCCACCGCCCGCTGCACCAGGCTGTTCAGCGCCGGGTCGTTGAACTGCTCCCACCACGCGGCGTTGGCCACCGGGTCCGGGCTCAGGCCGGCGCCGGCCAGGCTGGCCGACCACCCGTCAACCTGTGTCGGCTCGGGCGCCTTGGCCTCGGGCCCCACGTTGCACCCACCGAGCACCGCCAGACCCGCCGCCATCATCAACGCCGCCGCCGTCCGCACATCACGATTCATGGTGTCCTGCTTTCTGGTCCGGGGCCCGGCCGTTTTCCAAGGCCCCTCAATCCGCATACGTTGGCCCCGCCCGCTCCGGGGCAAGTCCTGCCCCCTCCGGTGGCCCCCCAGCGTAGCGGCCGCCCTCCCGGGCCATCACCGCTCACCGGCCAGTCATTTCGCCGAGACCCGCTCCAACGCTGACCGCACCGCCGCCGCCTCGATCCGCACGTCCACCAACTGCCCCACGTACACCCGCATCGCATCCCGCGGGAACGAGAACAGCACCTGCAGCACCCGCGTGTCCACCCGCTCGGTCGACTCGCCGGTGAGCGAACGCTTGGGGATCACGTATGGCTCGACCCGCACGAACTGCACGTCGGTGAAGATCTCCCCATTGCCCCGCAGGCTCACGCGGGCCTTGGAGCCCGGCGCCAGCCGCCAGGCGTCGTTCTCGTCAATGTCGCACCGCACGTGCAGCACCGCCGTCTCGCCCAGCAGGATCAGCGGCGCCGTCAGCACGCCCGCGGTGGCGAACTCGCCCGCCCGCACGTTCCGCTGCAGCACCTCGCCGTCGATCGGCGCCCGCACCGTCAGCCGCTCCAGGTCCGTCTCCACCGCCGCCACCGCCGCGCGGGCCCGCTCCACCTCCGCCTCCGAGACGGCCAGGTCCGCCGACCACGTGCCCGCCTTCAGCAGCGCGAGCTGGCTCTGTGCCTCCAGCAGGCTCGCCCTCGCCTCGCTCAGCCGCGCCTGCGCTGTCGTCACCGCGTCGCGGCGCTTGGTCAGATCTTCCACCACCACGGCGCGCTTGTCGCTCACCGCTTCCAGCAGCGCGAACTGGTTCCGCGCGTCGGCCAGTTGCGATTCCGCCGTGCTCACCGCCGCCTCCGCCGCCGTCACCCGCGCCTGGGCGGGGGGCACATCCTCCGGCCGGGGCGACTGCCGCAGCCGGGCCAACTGCGCCTCCGCCGCCGCCAGAGCCGCCTTGCGGGCGCCCAGTTCGGCCTTCAGCGACCGGTCGTCGACCTTGAAAAGCGGATCACCCGCCTTGACCCGCTGCCCGGGCCTGACCATCACCTCGGTCACCACGCCGGCGATGTTGGTGCTGATGGCGATGTTCTCGCTGGAGGACTCAATGATCCCCGACCCCGCGATCGAGTACGCGAACGGCGACCGCGCCGGCTCGCTCACCGGCGGAGCCGGGGGGCGGGTCTGCCCTGAGGACCGCACCGTCTGAATCGCCGTGATCACGCCGGCCACCGCCAGCAACGGGATGATGTACTTCCGGAACATGCTTGGACTCCTGATTCAACCGCAGACCGTCACGCTCAACACTTCCACCCCGCCGCCGTCCCCTCCGGCCCCCTTGCCGGCACGTTGTTCAATGCCCCGCGCCGCCACCACCACCCCCCCCGTTCCGCCTGGCCACCTCCGCCACCCCGTTGCTCACCTCCTTGATCCGCCCGTCGTCCATCTTGGCGATCTTGTCGGCAAACTCGAAGATGCGGGCGTCGTGCGTCACGATCACCAGCGACCGCGACTCGTTCAACGCCACGTTCTTGAGCATCCGCATGATCACGTGCCCAGTGTCGTGGTCCAGGGCGCTCGTCGGCTCGTCGCACACGATCAGCTTCGGCTCGTGCACCAGCGCCCGCGCGATGGCCACCCGCTGCTGCTGACCGCCCGACAACTGACTCGGCAGGCTCTTGAGCTTGTCCTTCAGCCCCACCTTCTCCAGCATCTCGGCGCCCTGCTTCACCGCCGCCGACCGCCCCTTGCCCAAAATCATCAGCGGCACGGCCACGTTCTCCGCCGCCGTCAGCGTCGGCAGCAGGTTGAACTGCTGGAACACAAAGCCCACGTTCTCCCCGCGGAATCGCGTCTTCTCCGACGCCGACATCCTGGTGAAGTCGCGACCGAACACCGTGCACTCACCGTCGTCACGGTCCAGAATCCCCGCCACCACCGAGATCAGCGTCGTCTTCCCGCAGCCCGACGGCCCCACCAGCATGGTCAGTTCGCCGGCGCCGATCTCCAGGTCAATCCCCCGCAACGCCCACACCTTGCTGGTGCCCTCGCCATAGTGCTTGGTCACGCCCTTGCAGTGCACCGCCGTCTCCCCGCGTCGCGTGGCCGTCCCCATTCCCGCCTGCATCGTCGCTGTCGCACTCATGACCCAGTCCTTCCTGATTTCCCGCCCCGACCGACACCATCCGTCCGCGGTCCGCTACCCCACCCCACCCCCTTCGCGGGCGGGCCCGCCCGACCGACTCACGACCTGAACACCACCGCCGGCTCCAGTTGCAGCACCCGAATCACGCTGATCAGCCCCGCGATCACGCAGCACAGCGTGATCGCCACAAACCCGCCCACCGGCACCTGCCACGGCATCGAGAACGCCAGCCCCGCATCCCCCACCACCTTGCCCAGCAGGCTCCCGGCCCCCAGCCCGATCCCGTATCCGATGCACGCCACCACCACCGCCTGCACCAGCACCATCCCCACCAGCCGCAGGTTGCTCGCCCCCATCGCCTTGAGCGTCCCGTAGTACCGCAGGTTGTCCAGCGTGAAGTTGTACAGCATCTGCCCTGACACCAGCGTGCCCACCAGAAAGCCCAGCCCCACCGCCAGCGCGAAGTTCACCAGAATCCCCGTCTCGGTAAGGATGTAGTCGGCCGTGATCCTGATGAACTCGTCGCTCGTCCGCGCCTCCAGACCCGTCGCCGCCCGGATCCGCTCGGCCACCTCCCGCTTGTCGTGCCCGTCCTTCACCTTCACCATCAAGTAGGTCATCAGCTTCCGCTCACGCGGGGCGATCTGAAGCGCCCGCGAGTACGTCGTGTACACCACCGGCTCCCAGAAGAAGCTCTTGCTGGCGCGATACTCGCCCGCCACCCGCACCTCCACGTCGTTGATCGCGAAGCTGTCCCCAACCCGCAACCCCGCCGGCTCACCCTCCGGCCGCGGCGAACGCTTCAACTTCAGCTTCGTGTCCCGCGCGTCATGATCGATCAACACCGCCTTGTCCGTCCGCAGATCCGCCAGACGGCCGCTGACCATCTCCGGCGGCCCGCCCATCAGCGTCGCGTCGTCAAGCCCGATCAGGATCATCGTCGCCCGCGTCCCGTCCTCCAGTCTGGCCTTGAGGAAGCCCTGGTACATCGGCACCGCCCAATCCACGCCCTCAATCCCCCGCGTCCGCAGCAACGTTCCATCCGAGATCGGCAGAACGTCCTGGCTGAAGCGCACCTGCGATTCCATCACCCACAGGTCCGCCTGACTGGTGTCCCGAATGAACGACCCCGTCTGCTGCGCCAAACCCACCAGAATGCCCGCCTGCTGCACCACCAGCATGGCCGCGAAGGCGATCCCCGCCACCAGCCCGATGTACTTGAGCTTGTCCCCCACCAGCATCTTCAGCGCGACAGACATCATGACGCCGCCTCCTTATCCGCCCCCGCCTCGCCCCCACGCCACTGCTCCACCGTCCCCAGGTCCGGCATTCGCTCAATCTCGCCCGGGTCCCGCAGCATCCCCCGCAGCACCGTCACCGCCATCTCCTTCGCCCGCTCATCCCACGGCCGCATCTGCCACAGCGGGTCATGCCCGTAGACGATCTGCAGCGCCGCCACCCCGTGCAACGCCGCCCACAGCGTCTGCGCCACCAGCTCCGGGTCCTTCAGGTCCGCACGCCACCGCCCCTGCGCCATCGCCTGCATCACCGACTCCACCAGCGCCGCATACCCGTCCCGGTCCGGGTCCTCCATGCACGCCAGGTCCTCCGCGTCAGGCTCAACCCCCGCCGGCGGAGAGGTCATGAACATCAGTTTGTAGTGGTTCGGATGTGCCGCCGCGAACGACAGATACCCGTGCCCCATCGCCCAGATCCGCCGCACCGGATCCGCCTCCGTCCGCCGAAGATCCTCCGTCGCCAGCCGCAACGCCTCATAGTCATTCCGGCACAACGCCCGGATCAGTTCCGCCTTGTCGCGGAAGTGCACATAGAGCGCGCCGGGCGTGTACTCAATCGCCTCGGCGATCCGCCGCATCGTCACCGCTTCAAACCCCTCGGCCGCGAACAGATCGCGGGCCGCATTCAGGATCCGCTCCTGAACCTGCTGCTTCTCGCGTGTCCGCCTGTCCATCGGGCTCATGAGTGAACTCCGTTCATTGCGTGAATTATGATCACTGATCATCGATCAGTCAATGAACGCCGTTCAAAATGGTCGACTTTTTACGCCGATCGCCTGATTCGGCTGAAAAGACTTGTTTTTCTCGGACTTCAGCCCTTGAACACGATCGCCGGTTCCAGCCGGATCACCTTCAGCAGGCTTAGGCTCGCCGCCAGCATCGAGATCACCACGATCGCCCCCCCCGTCGCCGCCAGCGTCTGCCAGATCAACCGGAACGCCAGTTCCGACCGCGCCGACAACTGCGCAAACTGCGACGCCAGACCCACCCCCAGCCCATACCCGATCACCCCCACCACCGCCGCCTGCAGCAGGATCATCCCCAGCAGCGTCCGGTTGCTCGCCCCCATCGCCTTGAGCGCGCCGAACTGCCGCAGGTTGTCCAGCGTGAAGTTGTAAAACGTCTGCCCGGCGATCGCCGTTCCCACCAGAAAGCCCAGCGCCACCGCGATCCCGAAGTTGATCGGAATACCGGTGAAGCGCACGAAGTACATGTACGTCTTCTCGCTGAACTCCCATCCGGTGTACGCCGCCAGCCCCGTCTGCTCGCGGATCCGCCGCGTCAACTCCTCCGGCTTCAGGCCGTCCTCGGCCTTCACCAGGATGAAACTCAGCAGTTTCCGCTGCCGCGGGGCATACTGCGTCGCCCGTCCGTACGTGGTGTACAGCACCGGCTGGCTCTGAAACGTCCGGCTCACCTTGCAGATGCCCACCACCACCGCCCGGCGGTCGTTGAGTTCCAGCGTGTCACCGATGGTCAGCGGCACGCGGGGCCAGTCCGGCGGAATGTTCCCTTCGGCATCCCGGGGCGCCCCCGGCGCCGGCTTGGCCAGCCGCGTCCGCGCCCCCACCTCGTCCACAATCACCGAGTCCGACCGCCGCAGGTCCTCCAGCCGGCCCTCGACCATCTCCGGCGGCCCACCGATCAGCGTCGCATCGTCAATCCCGATCACGTTGCAGTTCTGAAACGTGCCGTTGTCCATCCGGGCCTGAATCAGCCCCTTGTACAGCGGCATCGCCCACGCCACCCCCTCAATCCCCCGCACCCGCAGCAACTGCGTGTCCTGCATCGGCTTGATGTCATCGACGAACTGCACCTTCGGGTCCATCACCCACACATCCGGCTGCGTGGTATCGGTGATGAAGCCGAACGTCCTCGTCATCAGCCCGATGAAGATCGACGCCTGCTGCGTGATCAGCATCGCGGCGAAGGTGATCCCGAACACAATGCCCAGGAACTTCGCCCGGTCCCCCACCAGCATCTTCAGCGCCACAAACACCATCGGCTGTCCCTTTCAACTCATCCCCCGACCATCGCCGCTGAAGAACCGGGCCTTGTCGGCGGCCCACGCATCACCCGCCGCCCCATCCGCGCCCGCCTCACGCATCGCCCGCAGCCCCGCCAGCGACATCCGCGTGACATGCTCGGCGATGCCCGCCACCGCCGCCAGGTCGTACCCCTGCCCCGGCGTGATCCGTTCCACCACCGCGCGGCAGTGTTTGTAGAACAAACACTGCCCCACCACCGAGTACGCAGCCCGATACGCCGTCACGCTCTCGGCCTCCGCCCCGATGATCTCCGCGACAATCCCCCGCAGCATGGCAAACTGGGGCCGGATGAAGTGGTCGCACATCTCGTCGAACACTTCAGTCGGCTGCACCATCTCCCGCGCCATGATCCGTGCCAGCCACGCCGGCTCGCTGCTGTCGAGCATCCGCTCGAGCATGGTCGCGATGAACACGCCCAGCCGCTCCTCGGCCGGCCGCTCCGGGCCCAGCCCGCCCTCGGGGGGCCGATGGGCCAGGCTCTTCTCGTACTTGCTCTGCACGCAGGCGCGATACAGCCCGGCCTTGTCGCCAAAGTGGTAGTTGACGGCGGCGATGTTCACCCCCGCCCGCTCGCAGATCGCCCGCACGGTGGCATCCGCAAACCCGCGCCGCGCAAACTCCTCCCCCGCGACCTCCACCAGCCGCGCTCGCGTGCCGACCAGATGTTCCGCCTCGCGATCCGCCACACATCGCTCCAAATCAATACCTGCCAACGACTTACCACATACCTACCAGAACTCAATCAACCGATTCAAACACACGTTTCAATCAATGGTACAGCGCACCCCGCTTCGGAGTTTCGCCTCCGAGCGGATTCACCACCAAACCTCGGAACACCCCCAGCCCGGCCGCCGAAACAGCCGGGTGCCGCCAGGCAACCCTCCAGCGACCGGCCTCCCCGCCACGCCCCTGCCATGCACCGCCGCCGCCGCTCCATCCCGGTTCTGCTCGTTCTGGCAATCCTCGGCGTCACCGCCGTCCTGGTCGGAGGCCTGCTTGTCACCATGGCCCGGAGCCGCGATCTGTTCATGCCCCCGCTGCACGGCGCTGTTTGGCGGGAGGACATGCCCGTTGTCGTCCGTCTGCTCGCCGCCGATCCGGCCGCCGTGCACGCTCGCGCCGCCACAACCGCTTCCGGCAGGTTCAACGGTGCCACACCACTCATGGTCGCCGCCGCCACCGGCAACCAGGCGCTGGTCGATCTGCTGCTTGCGCACGGAGCCGACCCCACCGACACCGACGCGCTCGGCCACACCGCAGCCGACCATGCCGCGTTCCACGGCCAGACGCCAATACTGCCGGCCTCACCGCTCCGCTGAGCGCTGTCGCTGCTCCAGCCACGCTTGCTCCCTCGCGATCCGTCTCGCCAGCACCGCCGCCGCCCGCCCCACGCCCAGGCGCTCGGCCAGCACCTCCTCAGCCACCCGCCGATGCTCCGGCCCCAGCGCGTCAATCAACCGGTGCAGGTACGTTGCGCCCCACTTGCGCCACTTGCGCCACTTGCGCACCGGGTCCGCCAAGAGCACCATCGCCGCATCCGCCACGCCCGCCGCCGGGACCCGTATGTCAACCTCGCGCAGATCCTTCGCGTCTTCCACCAGCCCCAGCAAAGCCGTGGCCCGCGAAGCAGGCGGCGTCACCGATTCGCTCATCACCAACGCGAGATTGTACAACTTCAAAGCCAACCCGCGTCGACCGCAGTGACGCGCCGCCGCAGCGATGTACCGATACGCCCGCACACACTCAAACACATCCCGCCCCTGCGGGGCCGCTTCCATCGCCAGGGCCAACATCTCATCGCCGCGGCCATCAGGGGCCGAGGTTGCCAGCGATGCCAGATCCCTGGCCCGCTCCCATGCGGACTCCTTGGTCCGCACAACCTCCAAAGTCGATCGCCATACGGCCGGGGTCACACGGCCAAACCACCCGATCCCCTGCGCCCGCTGCTGAGCCGCGCTCCCCTCCGCATCCGCCGCCCGATTGTCATCCTGCCCGTCACCCATGTCGCATCCCTCCGGCCTCACCGCACCCGCTGCACCCCCGCCGCCACGCTCCCCGGCTCGCGCAACGCCCGGATCTCCGCCACCGCCGCCCGCTGGCCCGGCCACACCCACGCCCGGTCCACCTCCGCTCCGCCATACACCCCCACCCACCGCGCCGCATCGTGCTCGGCGTTCAGCCGAGGCTCCCACCCCGGCTTCACCACCGCCAGAAAGCGGGGCGACAGCACCACGCAGTCGATCTGCCATATGAAAAACGGGTGCACCTGCTCCAGCGCCCACACACCCTCCAGCACTCCGTCCTCGCTCCCCAGCCCCGCCTCCTCGCGCAGCTCGCGCAGGGCCGCGTCCACCGCGGTTTCCCCCGGCTCAATGTGCCCCATGATCGGCTGCCACGTCCCCCGCAGCGGGTCCTTGTTCCGCCGCAACTGCAGCAGCCCGGGCTCTCCCGCCCGCGCCAGCGTCACCCCCCCGCCACCATCACCACCGCCCGCGCTGTGCCCGCTCTCGGTGTCTCCGCCGTAGCCATGTGCTCCCCGCTGCCGCTGGTCCCCCGCCGCCAGCCGCAGCACATACACATCCACCACATCCGCCCGCAACCGGGGCCCCTGCCCCGGCGCCACCCGATACCCCCGCGCATCGCGATCGCCCTCAGCGCCCACCGGCCGGCCGCTCACGCCCCACCTCCCGCCACCACCCCGCGCTCGCTCACCACCCCGGCCTCCGCCAGCCGCGCAATCACCCCCGCCTTGGCCAGCGTCTCCTCCCACTCCGCCTCCGGCACGCTGTCCGCCACGATGCCCGCCCCCACCCAGTAGTCCAGCGTCGCCCCCGCAAACGCGCTCGGCCCCTTGGGCTTCTCCGCCTCGGTGCTGATCAGCGCCGTGCGGATCGTCATCGCAAACGCCGCGTGCCCGCTGCGGCTGACAAACCCCACGCACCCGCAATACGGCCCCCGCGCCGTCGGCTCCAGCCCGTCGATGATCTGCATCGCCCGCACCTTCGGCGCGCCGGTGATGCTCCCGCCCGGGAACGCCGCCTTGAGCACCCCCGCCAGGCTCACCCCGTGCCCCAACTGCCCGCGCACCGTCGCCGTCGCCTGCCACACCCCGCCACCGCCCCCACCGCCCCCACCGCCGCCACCTTCCACCTGCCCTTCGCCCCCGTGCCGCTCAATCGTCCGATCCGCCGACACCTTGATCGACCCCGGCACGCACACCCGCCCCAGGTCTGATCGCATCAGGTCGGTGATCATCGTCAGTTCCGCCCGCTCCTTCTCGCTCATCTCCAGTTCCCGCGCCGGCTCGGCCGAGCCGTCCACCCGCCGCGTCCCCTTCATCGGCCGCGTCACCACCGCGCCCGACGGCGACACCGCCAGGAACAACTCCGGGCTCACGCAGCACACCGCCCGCTTGCTCCGCGCCACCCGCGTGTGCACCTCCGCCTGCCTGGCCTCATCACTGCCCATCGGCATCTCCAGCGCCATCGCCCCGCCCGGAGCCTCGATGTACGCCCCGTACCACGGCCCCGCACCCGCCGCCAGCGCCGCATGCAGCTCGCGGCTTGATCCCTCGAAGCTTCCGCTCAGCCGGTGCGCCAGGTTCACCTGATAAATGTCCCCCGCGCCAATGTGCTCCAGCGCCCGCTTCACCGCCGCCAGATACCCCGCCCGCCCCGTGCCGCTGCTCAGCCGCCCGAGCGCAAAGCCCGTCCGGGCCTCACCGGCCGCCTTCTGCTGCGCCTTGCGCCACGCACCCACCGCCTGCACCGCCGTCATCGCCAGCCGCTCAGCCCCGCGTTGCTCCCCGGCCATCAGCCACCCGCCCCGCCAATGGTCGTACACCAGCGCCGACGGGCAGTTGGCCCACTGGCTCACCGGCCAGTGCCGGTCATCAGTCGCGTGCACATCGCCCCGCCGTGCCGCGGGCTCCAAATCAAACCCAAGGTCATACCCGAGCCACCCGATCCACCCGCCGTCAAACGGCACCGCGTCCGGGGCATCAATCAGCCCGTCGTTGGGCCTGGCCGCCTGCAACGCCTCCGGCCACCCTTGGTAGGTGTTCGACGCCGGCGCTGCGAAGATCGACCACCGCGCCGCCGTCGCCCGCACCATCTCCGGCAACTCGCCGCCGCTCTGTCCACCGCCCTCAACCCCCCCGCCTGAATGCAGCAGCACCACCTGCTGGTTCGCGGGCCAGGCCCGCAGCAACTCCACCGGCGTGCAATCAAGACTCAGCCGTACGTGTGCCATGCCCCCAGTCTACGGGCACCGTTCCCGGCAGCACCCGCGCAATCGCCTTCTCCAGCACCGCCGGCGTGATCTCCGCCACCGCCCCGCCCCCGCCGCTCCCCGTGCCACCTCCCGATGCCCCCGCCCTGGCCCCAGCCCCCGCCCCCGCCCCGGTCCGCTGCCGCGCCGCCCACGTCGCCGCCGTACGCGCCACCGCCACCACGTCCTCCACCTCCGCCGGGTTGCTCGCCACCGCCACCAGCCGCTCCGCCGCTGCCGCGGCATCCATTCCCACCAGCCGCGCCCCGCCCGCCTCCGCCCTGGCGAGGTAGAACAGCGCCACCTCCCGCAGCACCGCCGCCCGCTCGCGGCCCTGCCCGATCGCGTTCACCTCGGGCACCGCCCTTGCCGCCACCTGCGTCCCCGGCAACGCCAGCACCACGCCAAACAGGTTGTCCAGGGCCGAGCCCGGCGGGCACGCGTTGGCCGTCGCCACCACCAGAATGTTCTCACGTGCCGCCGTCGCCTCGATCAGCGCATCCAGTTCCGCCTCCGCCTCCCCATCGTCATCGTCAAACACCTCGTCGATGTTCGGCAGCAGCAGCATCACCTTCTCGTGCTTCGCCCGCCGCAGCAACGCCTTCGCCCGCGCCAGCGCGTCAGAGTTCCGCGGGTTGTGCACCGTGATCAGCCGATCCATCCCCGCCAGTTGCGCCATCCGCCTGGCCACCGTCTTCTTGCCCGACAGCGGCGGCCCGATCAGCAGCATCTCGTTGCCCGCCGCCACGTCCCGATACGCCTCCGGGAACCGCGCCCGATCAATCAGGTCCGCATTGGCCGCCAGAAACCCGTCCATCCCCGCCAGCCGCACCGTCAACCCCGACACCTGCTCGTCATCCAGGCTCAGCGCCATCCGCTCCCGCCGCTTGCGATACTCCACGATGAACTCGATCAGCGACGGCAACGCCGCGATCGCCCCCACCACCGTCGCCAGCAGCAGCAGTTGCTCGTTGAGCAGGCGGTACACCACCGCCTCCTCGCCACCACCGCCCGCGGGCCCGCCGCCGGTCGCCTGCAACGCCGCAACCAACATGTCGGTCATGCCGATCAGACTCGCCATACACCATCCTTGCCCACTCCACCACGCAGCGGGCCTCCGGGCACCCGCCCTTCGACCATTGATCTGCCGCCGATACCACGCCATCATCCGAGCGGACGCCCGCTTCGGCAAACTCGTTCGCCAGAGCGGGTGCCAGTCGCCGCCCAAGGCCTGCCAAGGATGAGCCTGGCGGCTGTGCACGCGACTTACTGCTCCGTGTCGCGCACCTCCGCCAGAATCGCCGCGACCTCGGGGTCCGCAGCGGCGAGTTGGCCGACCAACGCCCGAGCCTCCGCCGACTCGTTGAGATCCAGAGCCATGATCGCAGCAGTGCGGGACTCTGTATCGCCGTCACGGGCGATCTGCCCCAGCGGTCCGACCAGCTCCGCGTGCGGGAACCCCATCGCGAAAGTCGCGGCCCAGTACTGCGCCTCGGGGCGGCCTTCCCGCAGCACAGCGGCAAGATGCGGCGCAACGACCTCCGCCGGGTGCTGCTGCAGGCAGTCTTCGACGCGCTGGAAGACGCCGTGGCCGTCGCCCTCGCTGAGTGCACCGAGCAACAGCGGGATCGCCCGCTCGTCCGGAGCATCCACGAAGTGCCGGCACACCGCCTCGAAGCGGTCAAGCAATTCCGCACTCATCTCCGCCGTCGGCGGCAGGGGCTGATGCTCTTGCAGAAATGCCAACGCTTGGTCTGTGGTCGTTCCGCTCATGCATGAGGCTCCAGAGTTCACTCCCGACTGCCCATCTCCCGAGGCGGTAGCTCCCCGACCCCTCCTGACCCCCCCGCGGGGCCCAGCCGGGCCGTCACCCCCGGAGATCTCTCTCCCGCACCTCCGTACGGTGAGTCCAGTTGGTTGCCACCATTCGGCACAGCGCCGTGAGGTTGACGACTCGCGCGAACGGTGCGTCGAGCAGGTCTCGGGGCAGTGTATCGCCGAGCTTGTTCTCCTTGATGTCCACGAGAATGGCGTCCATGTCTCGCGGCTTGTCGGTCGGAGGTGGCCTGTTCGACCAATCGTCCTTGAACCAAACGCGCTCTTCGCTCTTGGGCTTCTGGCAATGGCCTTTGAACACCGGCCAACGCTGATCGACAGCGGGCACCTCGATGCTCGCAACGCGGGTGGCAAGCTTGGCGCGCTGAGCGTACGACACGGGGAAGAACGTTCGGAACCGCTCGCCGCTCTGGGCGATCGCCTCGTCCCAGGCAAGCTCGGGTGTGACGGTTTGGAAGACGCGGATGAACGGGCCGTGATGGGGTGGGTCGCGGGCAATCTTCAGGACGTGGGCGTACGCGAACCCGCCTTGGTCGAGTTGGATCGCGTAGACGTCGCCCTCCCGCGGCGGCGAGTTGGGCGACCGCGGCTTGCTCCGCTTCGCAGGTGTGCCGCGGGTGTTGGAAGATCGATTCGATTTTGGCATGGGTGCCCCTTTGGCCGTCGATGGCGACGCGGCCCTTGAAGGCGTGCGGACCTGCCGGCGGACCAGCTTCCGAACGTGCGCCACGAGCGCCCGGTACATCTCAACGTCGGCCTCGTGTCGGACGATCTCCCACGTGGACTCGTGGGCGATCGCGCCGGCGATCGAGAAGTGCGTCGCGGGTCCCGGGCCGCCGTCTGCGTCGCGGGTGTTGAACATGATCAGGGGCAGGCCGTTGATGATGAGCAAAGCTTGGGCATCGGTCTCGTTGATCATTGCCAGGTCCGGATGGCGCGACTCGTCGCGGACGAAGTAGAAGTAGTCTTCTCCTCCGGCGACCCGGCGAGGCAGGTCGCTGATGGGGTGCGGCTCGACGACAACGCGTCCCGTCCGCGACCCGGGCGCGTGACGCTCGAATCGGAACGCGACCAGCGACAGCGGCCAGCCGTGCGCTTCTGAGATGCCCGCCAATGCCTCGGCCACGACGACCGCGTCGCAGACGATGTGCGTCGAACCCGATCCACGCGGCATGAACTTGACCGCGGTGCGAGACCAGAGCTTTGGGTCGTACCGCATCATGCGCCCCTCGAGGATGTCGCCAACCGCCGACAGTCTGGCCGGCTGCCGCGCTGCGGACTTGGCGGGCCAGCGTCAGATGTCACTTCGCCGCCACAAGCGTCACCCGCTCGCCAACCCTGCCCCGCAACAGGTCCGGCAGGCTCGCCACCATCCCGAACGCTTGCATCACCCCCCGCCTCACCCTTCGCCCCAGGCTTCGCCTTGTCCAACCGACCGACCAGGTGCGATGAGAGCAAGAAGATCACCACCGTCGCAAACCACGGGTACCGCACCAGCACCACCGCGAGCGCCACACCCACCGCCAGCGCCAGCGGCACCACATACCGCCACGACTCGCGCAGCGGCAGCAGCAGCGCCAACCGGGCCCGCTCCGTCCACCCCAATGCCCAATCCACCAACCGCCACATCGCCGCGCTCCCTTCCCACCGCCCCATCAACTGATGGCATTGGCACCATCCCGTGAACAGGGTACAACGTCCGCGGCAGCCAGCCCGCCCGCCGGGCCGCCCAATATCCTCACAAAATCCGATCAACTCCCTTGCCCAACCCGATTTCCGTGGTAAGGTCATTGTACGGTCACCACACCCGCCACACCCCCATCAGGCTGAAGCCCATCAGCAACCCCACCGCCGCCAGAGAGAAGTTCAACGCCAAAAACCTGCTCACACATCGACCTCCTCGTGCCCCCGTACTGCACGTCACCCCCTCTCCCATCAACCCGGGAGGCATTCTTCCGCCCCGTCAACCCTGCCCCTCAACCCCCTCGGACCCGGCAGCGACCTCGAAAAGGACCGGATAACCACCAAATCGAGCCTCTTTCGCCCGCACTGACAGGCCACTATCCACAACACTTCCACATCACCAAATTCGCCGACTCTTCGTCCCACCACCCACCCCCTTTGTGGTAGACTCCACCCGGGTGCCGTTCATCCGCCCGGAGATCGCCATGCCGCCGTTCCGCATCGTCCTCGCGTTCCTCATCGCCGCCGCCTGCGCCCTCCTCACCGCCCCCGCCTCCGCCCAAATCACCTGGGACGGCGGCGGCGACGGTATCAGCTGGTCGGATCGGTTCAACTGGTCGGGTGACACGCTCCCTTCCTCCACCAGTGACGTCATCGTCGGCCCCGGTACGGCCATCCGCTCTGCGTCACCGGTCACCGTCCGCTCGCTCGCCCTTGACCGCCCCCTCACGCTGACCTCACTCTTCACCGTGAGCGGCGGTGGCCTGACCATCAACCCCGGTGTGGTGGTGACCCTCGGCATGTTCAACAGCACCGGCACCCTCCGCTTCAGCGGGGCCGCCCAGACCATCAGCGGTTCGGGCACCATCGAGATCGCCCTGGGGAGGATCGACACTTCCGGCTCCGGCTCCACCACCATCGGCGACAACATCACCGTCCACGCCGGCTCCAACGGGTCCAACGTCTACCCCATCGCCCCCACCGCCTCCAACCGCATCATCAACCGCGGCACAATCCGGGTCGGTAACCTCGGACGCTTTTTCGAACTCGACCTGACCAACTTGACCAACCTGGGCACCTTCGCCGCCTCCGACGGCGGCCAGCTCATTATCTCGGGCACGTTCAACGCCGCCGAGATCGGCACCGTCTCGCGGACCAACGGCGGTGTGATCCGCTTCACGTCGGCCACCATCAACGGTGGTACCCTGACCGCCTCCGACGGCCTGCCCTACGCCATCGGCTCCGGCGTCACCCTCTCCGGCGTCACCCTTGACGCCAGCATCACCTCCACCACCACGCTCACCGTCACGAACGGTCTGACCGTCAACGCCGGCGTCCTGGTCACCATCGGCGACACCAACAACACCAGCGGCACCCTCCGCTTCAGCGGCGGCGCCCAGACCATCGGCGGTTCGGGCACCATCGAGATCGCCTGGGGCACCATCGACACCTCCGGCTCCGGCTCCACCACCATCGGCGACAACATCACCGTCCGCACCCGCTCCACCGGGTCGGTCTGGGGCTACTTCATCAGCCCCACCGTCTCCAACCCCATCATCAACCGCGGCACCATCCGCTCGGAAGGGAACGGACGCAACCTTAATCTCAACCTGACCAACTTGACCAACCTGGGCACCGTCGCCGCCTCCAACGGTGGCCAGATCAGTTTCTCGGGCACGTTCAACGCCGCCGAGATCGGCACCGTCTCGCGGACCACCGGCGGTGTGATCCGCATCACGTCGGCCACCATCAACGGCGGCACCCTGACCGCGCTTGACGGCCTGCCCTACACCATCGGCTCCGGCGTCACCCTCTCCGGCGTCACCCTTGACGCCAGCATCACCTCCGCCACCACGCTCACCGTCACCAACGGCCTGACCATCAACGCCGGCGTCCTGGTCACCATGGGCGACACCTTCTGCTGCCCGGGCATCCTCCGCTTCAGCGGCGCCGCCCAGGCCATCAGCGGTTCGGGCATCATCGAGATCGCCTGGGGCGGCATCGACACCTCCGGCATCGGCTCCACCACCATCGGTGACAACATCACAGTGCGGACCCGCTCCACCGGGTCGTTCTTCGTCTACTCCATCAGCCCCACCGCCTCCAACCCCATCAGAGTGCTCGGCACGATCGATGTCGCTGGAAGTGGCCGCGTGCTGTCGATCAGCGGCAACCTGCTGAACTACTCCGCTGCGGGCAATACATTGATCGGAGGCCGCTGGAAGGTTGGGCCAGGCGCGACCTTGCGGCTCCCCGCCGGCGCCAACATCCGCACCCTTGGCGTCAGTGCATCCATCAGTCTCGATGGCCCCACAGCCAGTCTCTTCGCCGGCTCCGGCTCGGTCGCCGCCTTGGCCGAACTCACCAGCATCGACGGCGGTCTCGAACTCCTCTCCGGCCGTGACTTCACCGCCAACCCGGTCAGCGGCACCTTCACCAACAACGGCACCCTCTCCCTCAGCCCTGGCTCCCTCTTCACCGTCAACGGAAACTTCGTCCAAACCGCCTCCGGCACCTTCGCTTCCACCATCAACGGCACGTCCGCCAACAACATCGGCGCCCTGTCCGCCACTGGCTCAGTCACCCTTGCCGGTGCCGTCCAAACCAACCTCGCGAGCACATTCGTACCCAATGCCTGCAACAGCAGCTTCGGCATCCTCTCCGCCGCCGGGCCCATCTCCGGGACCTTCTCCACCCAGACCTTCCCCGGCACACAGCCGCCCTCTGCCGCAGCCATCGCCTACACCGCCTCCACCGTCACGCTGGTCCTCTCGTCGTGGGCCGACATCGTCTCCATCGGCGGCCTCCCCCCCGGCGACGGCCTGCTCACCGGCGACGACTTCGTCGCCTTCATCAACGCCTTCGCCGCTCAAGAGTCCCTGGCCGACATCACCGGCATCGGCGGACCGCCCAACCCACCCGACGGCCTGATCACCGGCGACGACTTCAACGCCTTCGTCAACTCCTTCGCCTCCGGCTGCCCATAACCGCTGCGACAACCTCGCCCCCCCAGCCCCCCGACCCACCCGCATCAGCCATCCCCGCATCACCGCCCTCGCCCACGCCATCCTCGCCCACGCCATCCTCACTGGCGCCGCCCGAACCCAATTACCCCGCGCCGTCCTCCGTCCACGCCGCCGCCGGCCGACACCCCATCGCCCAGCCCCATCGCAAGTCCCGCACCCGCGCAACCTCACCCGGAACCGCCCCGCACCGGCAACACCAAGTCACACCCCAGCCCCCCCAGCACCCCAGCACCGCCACACCTCCCCCTCACCGCATCTCCGCCAGCTTCACCAGCACCAACACCGCCACCACCACCAGCGCCACCGCGCTCGCCCCCAGCACCACTGGGTTCCGCACCATCTCCGCACGCACCGACGGCGCAAACTCCGCCCGCCGAATCCGCCCGCACCGCTCACAGCGCAGCGGCCCCACCGCCCCCGCAACCAGCACCCCCACAACCCCAAACAGCGCCGCCACCCCAAGCGCCCCGCCACCGCTCGACCCTCGCTCCACCCGCCCACCGCACCGCGGACATGCGCCTGGCCTCCTTGATCGCCCACCGGTTCTCCCCGCCCTCCCCCCTCCCTGCCCCTCCCTGCCCGTCCCCCCCGCTCGCCCGCCCACCCCAGCACCGCGCCAACCAGAGACTACCACACTTTGCCCGACCTTGGGCTAGGCCGCTCCAGAAACCGCGCCGATCCACCGTTCTCAACGACCGAGAATCCAAATCCAAACAGAATCCATTCTCACCCGGAACCCCAGTCAATCTGAACCGTACAAAGGCCATCCTCACCCGCTGCGCCCCCTCCGCGCCCATTCCGCTTCCTCAGCCTCTTCCCCCTCGTTCAAGGCCCATGCAGCATCTTTATCCACACACACCCCTCTCAAAGTTCTTCGTCACACGACGAACACCCATATAAAACCCTACAAAACACCCACCAGCCTCCCCACTTATCCACACACACCCCCATCCCATCTTTGACACAGCCCGGCGCACACCGTCCTGCCCACACCCCCACACCCCCACCGTCCCGTCGTGCCGCCCACTCGTGCCGACCTCGTTGACCAGGCCGGTCAACCTCCATCCCCCGCCCCTCCACCTTTCGCCTGCCCCCCACCCCCCCCCACCGCGCCTTCATTTGACCATCTGCCCCCCTGACCCGTTGGCCATTTCGCCCCCGCCTTTCCCCTACCATCGGCCCCCCTCAAACCCGCAGCACGCCTGCCAGACAGAAGGATCGCACACCATGGCCGACGCCCCCTCTCACTTTGATGTCATCGTCATCGGCGGCGGACCCGCCGGATACGTCGGGGCCATCCGCGCCGCCCAGCTCGGTTTCAAGACCGCCATCGTCGAGCGCGCCAAGCTCGGCGGAGTCTGCCTGAACTGGGGCTGCATCCCCTCCAAGTCCCTGCTGGCCAACGCCGAACTGGTCGAGAAGATGGGCAAGCAGGACGCCCAGAAGTTCTGGGGGCTGAAGATCTCCGGCTCGGTCGAGCTTGATTGGGACCGCATCATCGGCCGCAGCCGCGATGTCGCCTCCAAGCTCAACAAGGGCATCGAGTTCCTGATGAAGAAGAACAAGATCACCTTCTTCACCGGCAACGCCAAGATCACCGGCGCCGCCACCCCGGCCAACGGCGGCAAGTGCAAGGTCGAGATCCAGGAGTGCGCCGTCAAGGAGGAACTCACCTCCGCCCCCGCCACCCCCGGCAAGACCACCCAGACCATCACCGCCGACCACGTCATCGTCGCCACCGGCTCCGTCGCCCGCGACCTGCCCTTCGCCCGCTTTGACGGCGACCGCATCTGGGGCGCCCGCGAGGCCATGTACAACAAAGAGAAGCCCAAGAGCCTCGTGGTCATCGGCGCCGGCGCCATCGGCATGGAGTTCGCCTACTTCTACCACTCCATGGGCACCAAGGTCACCGTCATCGAGATGATGGACCGCGTCCTGCCCGTCGAGGACACCGACGTCTCCAAGGCCCTCCAGAAGATCTACGAAAAGCACGGCATGACCATCCTCACGGCCACCACCACCACCGCCGTGGAGAAGACCGCCGGCGGCGTCAAGGTCACCTGCGCCCCGTTCGTCAACGGCAAGGCCGACGAGTCCCGCAAGCAGACCATCGAGGCCGACCGCGTCCTGCTCGCCGTCGGCGTCAAGGGCCGCACCGACGGCCTGTTCGACCCCGCGCTGGGCCTCAAGCTCGACAACACCGGCCACATCCAGACCGACTACGTCGTCGGCAAGACCACCAACCAGCCGGTGGACTACAAGACCAACCTCCCCGGCATCTACGCCGTCGGTGATGTCATCGGCCCGCCCTGGCTCGCCCACGTCGCCTCTGAAGAGGCCATCCTCTGCGTCGAGCGCATCGCCTGGCGCAAGGGCGTCTGGCATCACGAGCCGCACCCGATGGACTACACCACCATCCCCGGCTGCACCTACTGCATCCCGCAGGTCGCCTCCGTCGGCCTCACCGAGCAGAAGCTCATCGCCGACGGCAAGGTCAAGGGCAAGGACTACGCCGTCGGCCAGTTCCCCTTCACCGCGCTGGGCAAGGCCATCGCCACCGCCCACACCGACGGCTTCGTCAAGATCATCCGCGGCCTGCCCCGGGGCGAGATCCTCGGCGCCCACATCATCGGCGACCAGGCCACCGAACTGATCGCCGAGATGAGCCTCGCCCGCCGCCTGGAGGCCACCACCGAGGAACTCATCGCCACCGTGCACGCCCACCCCACCATGCACGAGAGCATCCACGAGGCCGCCCTCGCCGCCGAAGGCCGCGTCATCCACGCCTGAGCCCCGGCTCGGCCATCAACCCCATGTCAACACTCGACCGGCGCTCCGCCCTGGAGCGCCGGTTGTTTTTTCCTGACCCGACACGCGCACACCATCCGCACACCGCCGCCCACCCCGCTCGCCTCACATCCCCACCAGCCCCGCCGGCACGCCCCGCTCCTGGATCATCTTCACGTGCTTGCGCAGCCGGTCCAGCAGGTTCCAGTACAGCACGATCGCCAGCAGCGGCCCCAGAAACAGCACACAGAAGAACAGCACCGAGATCAACGGCAGCACCCACCGATACCGCCCCGCCAGGTCCACGATCTTCCGGTCCGGCACCCGCCGCCCCAGAAACCGCGCCTGCGTCAGCATCGCCACCGCCTGCACCAGCCACGCCAGCGTGCCCAGCAGCCCGGCCAGCCCCATGATCGCTGCCAGCAGCCCATACCCCGCCACCCCGCCCCCCGTGCCGGCCACCAGCGCCTGCGGCGCCGCCACCACCGTGCACACCGCCCCGATCACCGTCGACGCCCGCAGCACCACCCGCGCCGTCACCGGCGACTCCATCCCCTGCAACTGCGGGTCCGGCTCGCTCACCTTCCAGTACCCCACCGCCATCACCAGGCTCACCAGCACATCCACGCCCATCACCGCCGGCATGAACACCTGCAGGAACCCCGGCAGCCCGCTGGCCGCGGCACCCGCGAGAAACACCGTGACCATCAGCACGACCTTGCCCAGGATGCCCCACAGCACCAGCCGCAGCCCCGTGTGCAGCGAACCGATGTACTCCGGCGAGGCGTACTGCAGCAGGAACCCCCGCAGCGAACGCTGCACATCGGTGCCGCACTCCGGGCACTTGCCATGCACCGGCAGCCCCGCCAGCGCATACCCGCATGACACGCACGTGTGCCCGCCCTGCACCACCCCCAGCACCCCCGCCGCCGGGTCCATCCCCGCCGCCATCAATGATCGGCGAATCTCCGTGGCGCACTCCGGGCACACCCCGCCGGTCGGCAGGCCGTCCAGCGGATACTGGCAACTCACGCACGCCACCCCGCGCACCAGTGGCCGGCCCAGGCTCGCCCCGTCGGGCACCACCGCCTCCCGCTCCCCCGCTTCCCGCTGCCCGTTTGCACCGTCCGGTTCACTCATCGGTTCATCCGCCCTTTGCCCCGCCCGCTCGCACGCTCACGCCAGCGATCCGTCGTCGTTCACCTCATCCCCCCGCAGAATCGCCCCCATGTGCCGCCGCAGGCGGTCCAGCAGGTTCAGGTACATCACCCCCGCGATCACCAGCCCCGAGAACAGCACCAGCACCGCCCCCGGGTCCACCCCCCGCAGCGTGGCGCTGAGCATCCGCCCGCCCATCGCCCCCCACAGCCACGCCGCCGGCAGCCCCAGCAGCGTCACCGCCGGCAGCAGCCAGCGATACAGCCTCGCCCGACTCACCAGCCAGTCATCCGGCACCCGCTGCGCCAGCAGCACCATGAAGTTCAGCATCGCCAGCACCACCAGCAGGTCCACCGCCATGATCAGCACCGGCGCCACCGGAATGGTCAGCATCGCCCCCAGCAGCAGCACCACCTCCACCATCGACGTCCCGCCCGCACCCTCCCGCTGCGCCAGCACCAGCGCCAGCGACGCCGCCAGCGCCACATCCAGCACCACCGCCGTCACGCCCGCCGTCCACAGCCACTGCCGCCAGTTCGCCGCCGTCCCCTCCACCCGCAGCAGCCGCCGCTCCGGCCGGCTGAGCATCCAGCACGCCGCCACCGTCAGCACGCCCGCCAGCAGCAGCCCCGCCGCCACCAGACCCAGCCCGCTGCTCCCCGCAACGCCCAGAATCACCCCCAGCGCCCCGCCCATCTGCGCCAGCAGCCCCAGCCCCGTCCCCGTCAGCAGCAGCACCACGCCCCACCACAGCCGGCGAACATCCGCCCGCTCAGAGAACATCAGCAAAAACCGCTCGTACGACACCCGCACCGGCGCCCGGCACCCCGCGCACGCGCTGCCCCGCTCCGCCCCGGTCAGGTCTTCCTGGCAGTTCACGCACCGCACCCGCCCCAGCGGCATCGCCGGCACCGTGCCCCCTGGCCCATCCGCGCCTGCTTGTCCGGTTGCCCCAATCATCATCATCCAGCCCTCCAAACCCGGGCGTCGACTTTACGCCATCATCCCCTTCAACCGCGCCGGCTCCCCCGTCCGCACAATTGCCCGCACATGCTCGCTCAGCCGGTGCAGCAGGTTCCAGTACATCGCCAGCGCAACCAGCAGCCCCAGGTAATGCCCGCCGGAGAACGCCAACCACGCCAGCGGCAAGCAGCAACTCACCAATGCGATCACGGGGAGACAGAGGCCCGAGAGCGCAACCACGGGCAACAGCCAAACATACACCTCGCTGCGGCCAACCACCCAACTGTCCGGCACGCGTCGAGCCAGAAACCGGGCAAACAACAGCATGGCCCAGATCTGCGTCACCCACGCCAGCCAACCCATCCAGTACAGTGCCTCGGTGATCGCCCCCAGCGGGCCCGTCACCAACCCTCCACCCGCTCCGCTCACCGCACCCGGCAAGCCTGCCACCGCGCAAAGCACCCCCACCACAACCGCGACCCGCAGAACCACCCGTGAGGACCGGGGCGACTCCAGCCCGGTCAACTGCGGGTCCGGCTCGGTGACCAGCCAGTACCCGATCGCCACCACCCCGCTTACCGCCACCCCGGCCAGCGTGAGCCCCAGTTGCATCCCGCCCCCCGCCCAGGCGGTTCCGAACGTCCTCCCGACTTCCGTCACCACCATCAGCAGCACCAGAACAAACTGGCCCGCCATCCCATACAGCACAAGGCTCAATCCGCGATGCAGCCTGACCAGATACGCCGGCGATGCATGCTGCAACAGCCACCCGCGCAGCGACTGCCGCACCTCAGTGCCGCATTCCGGGCAGTGCCCGCTCGCCAACAGGCCCGCCAGTCGATAGCCACAACTCACGCAGTTGCCGATCGAGCGACACGCCTTGGTGCGTTCGTCACACGCCGCAGCCTGCCCGAGGACTGCCCGCCGCAGCGGCGTGAAGCACCCCGGACAAAGCTCGCTGGACGGCAGTCCGCCAAGTGCGAAGCCGCACTCCATGCAGCGCAGGCCCGCCACCAGCCTGCCATCCCGCCCGCGGCCACCTGTTGCTGGTTGTGGGCTCCCCTCCGGACCGTCACCCCGCCCGCTCTCGGCCACGCCCATGTTCGTGCCCCTTGTCCACGCCCACCTCCCCCCGCCGGCCGCCACCTCACGCCGGCTCGATGCTCACCGTCAGCCCCACCGACACGAACTGGTCGCGCAGCAGTTCCGCGTGCTCCTGGTGGGTCACCCGCACCAGCGCCACGCCGGACTCGTGAGCCTCCAGCATCACCTCCACCGCCCGCTCCACCGGCAGGTTGCCCAGTTCCACCAGCCGCATGGCGACATATTCCTGGTCGTTCACATCGTCGTTGTGCAGCAGCACGCTCCACGGCGGCATCTCGTCCAGCTTGGGCCGGGGCGGCGTCGGCCGGGGCCTGGCCGCGCGGGAAGGCTCCTCCGGCGGAGCTTCCTCCACCGCCGTCGCCGTCTGCGCCGGCTTGGGCTCCGGCTCGGGGGCCGGCGTCGCCGGCGGCTCCTGGTTCAAGGACGGACCGGACATCGAGTTGGCAAAGAGGGTGTGAAACATGAGCATGGCTCTGGACATGACCATCCTCATTGTTGGCCCCCGGCGGCTCGCCCGCCGCCCGCCACCGGCCACCCGCCCGGCGTCACCCCGAACCGCCGGTTCACCTGCTCACCCGGCTGCGCCGCCCGCACCATCCCGATATCATTCTCCCCGGCGCCAGACCCACCTCGGCCCGCTCACGCTCTCCACCGGCTACCCGCCCACGCACGCTCCAGCCCCGGGCCACCCCCCACCCCCACCGCCGCCCCCAGCCGCACCCACCGACCAGTCCCCGCGCCACCCGCCGCCACACGGCATCCAGCATCTGTCAGCACTCGCGATTGTTCGCGGACGGAGTTCCCTTTCACCATGGCCACCATCAGCACGCAGAAGAACGCCTTCCTCCACGGACGCTGGACCGCTGAAGAGTCCGCCCGCCTCTACGGCATCGTTGACTGGGGCAAGGGCTACATCGGCGTCAACCCCGCCGGCCACATCACCGTCATGCCCACCAAGGACCCCGCCCGCCAGGTCGATCTCCACGAGATCATCACCGGCCTGCGTGAGCGCGGCATCCACACGCCGGTCCTGCTCCGCTTCAACGACCTGCTCGACCACCGCCTCCGCGAGATCCGCAAGGCCTTCGACGACGCCATGGCCGAGCAGCAGTACAACGGCGGCTACTGCTGCGTGTACCCCATCAAGGTCAACCAGCAGCGCCACGTCTGCGAGCAGATCGCCAACCTGGCCGTTCAACTGAACTTCGGCCTGGAGGCCGGCAGCAAGCCCGAACTGCTCGCCGTGCTGGGCCTGTCCGCCGTCGCCGGCGGCCCCGGCGTCAACGGCATGCCGATCATCTGCAACGGCTTTAAGGACTCGGAGTTCATCGAGACGGTCATCCTGGCCACCAAGCTCGGCCGCAACATCATCCCCGTCGTCGAGAAGTTCTCCGAGCTTGAGCTGATCGTCAAGCACGCCAAGGCGTACAACGTCAAGCCCAAGATCGGCCTGCGCGTCAAGCTCTCCTCCCGCGGCGCCGGCCGCTGGGAATCCTCCGCCGGCGCCCGCTCGAAGTTCGGCCTGTTCGTCTCGGAAGTCCTCAAGGCCGTGGACTACCTCCGCAGCCAGAACATGCTCGACTGCCTGAACCTGCTGCACTGCCACGTCGGCTCGCAGCTGTACGACATCCGCGTGCTCAAGAACGCCGTCAACGAGCTCACGCACATCTACACCGAGCTGCACCGCCTGGGCGCCGGCCTGACGATGCTGGACATCGGCGGCGGCATGGGCGTGGACTACGACGGCTCGCAGTCCGCCTGGTCCAGCAGCATCAACTACTCCGTCGCCGAGTACGCCGCCGACGTGGTCTACCGCATCAAGACCGTCTGCGAGGACGCCGGCGTCCCGCACCCCATGATCCTCACCGAGAGCGGCCGGGCCATGGTCGCCTACTCCTCCATTCTGGTCATGGACGTGCTGGGCACCTCGCGCTTCGAGGCCGACCCCGGCATGGACGCCATCACCGCGGACATGAAGAAGGAGACCGAGGTCCCCCAGCCCGTGCTGGACCTCATCGACGCCCACACCAACCTCACCGACCGCAACCTGGTGGAGACCTACCACGACGCCACCCAGGCCCGCGACGAGGCCATGCAGTTGTTCTCGCTGGGCTACATGTCCCTGCCCATGCGGGCCGCCGCCGAGCGGCTGTTCTGGGCCATCGGCCACAAGCTCCTGGAGCGCGCCCTCAAGAAGGGCGAACTGCCCGAGGAGTTCGAGTCCCTCCCCGAGTCCCTCTCGGACATCTACTTCTGCAACTTCTCGCTCTTCCAGTCCATGCCCGACTCCTGGGCCATCGACCAACTCTTCCCCATCGCCCCCATCCACCGCCTCACCGAGGAGCCCACCCGCCGGGGCATCCTCTCGGATGTCACCTGCGACTCCGATGGCAAGATCGACCACTTCGTCGACAAGCGCATCGACAAGAAGTCCCTGGAACTCCACGAAGTCCGCGCCCTCACCGGTGATGAGATCGGCGTCGAGCCCTACTACCTGGGCGTCTTCCTGCTGGGAGCCTACCAGGAGATCCTCGGCGACCTGCACAACCTCCTGGGCGACACCCACGCGGTGCACATCTCCGTCGACCCCTCCGGCGGCTGGGACATCGAAGAGGTCATCGAGGGCGACACCGTTGAAGAGGTGCTCTCGTACGTGCAGTACGACATCGCCGACATGAAGCGGGCCATGCGGCTGGACATCGAGGCCGCCTGCAAGCAGGGCCGCCTGACCTTCGCCGAGGGCAAGTCCCTCCTGCAGTACTACGACAACGGCCTGGAGGGCTACACCTACCTCGAGGAGTAAGCCATCCTCCCGCCCTCCCCGGTTCCCTCTCTCCCGTCCCTCCCCTGGCTCGGCCGCGTCACGCCGGTCCTCTTTGGCCCCACCGCCAGTGGCAAGTCCGCCCTCGCTGTCGCCTTGGCGCAGCACATCGTCCGCGCCGGCGGCCCGGCCCCGGTCATCCTCGCCGCCGACGCCTTTCAGATCTACCGGGGCATGGACATCGGCACCGCCAAGCCCCCGCCCGACGAGCGGGCCGGCTTCGCCCATGATCTGATCGACCTGGTCAGCCCGCACGACCCGACGCCCTTCACCGTCGAGGACTGGCTCGCCCGCGCCGATGCCCGTCTGGCCGAACTCCGCGCTGCCGGCACGCCCGCCATCGTCGTCGGCGGCACCGGGCTGTACGTCCAGGCCCTGCTCTACGGGCTCTTCGCCGGCCCGCCCGCTGATCCTGCGCTCCGCGCCGAACTGCACGCCCTCGGCCCCGAGGCCCTCCGCGCCCGCCTTCTGGCCATCGACCCCGAAGCCGCCGCCCGCATCCACCCCGCTGATCTCCGCCGCACCGTCCGCGCCCTGGAGGTTCACACCCTCACCGGCTACCCGATCACCGCCCTGCAACAGCAGTGGGCCCGCGACGCCCGCCCTCGCCCCGGCCTGGCCGTCTGCGTGCTCAACCCGCCCAAAGAGACCCTCAGCCCGCGCATCAACGCCCGCGTCAAGGCCATGTTCGCCGCCGGTCTGGTTGACGAGGTCGCCGCCCTGCTCCGCGTCGGCCCCCTCGCGACGCAGCCCGCCGAGGCCCTGGGCTACAAGCAACTCATCCCCGCCGTCTCCGCCGCGCTGGCCGCCAACCGCTGGCCCCCCCGCCCCGGCGAGGTCGACGACGCCCGCGAGCAGATCAAGATCCTCACCCGCCGCTTCGCCAAGAACCAGCGCACCTGGCTCAACCGCCTGGGCAGCACGCCGGTCTCGGTCACCCTTCCACCCGAGCCACCCGCACCCGACACCCTGCCCGCCCATCTGCTGGCCGTATGCGCCGCCTGCCAAGCCTCCACTCCCGGCCAAGCCTGATCCAGCCTGATCGGCCACCCGCCGGCCCGCCCAGAAATCCCGTCACGGCACACTCGGGTTTTTCACTCATTCTGAAGACCACCCCCCCACGTTGCCCGGAGCAAGTCCGGGGCTTTTCCTTTTCGCTTCTTTCCAGCCGTCTTCGGCCTCCGGCCGAAACCCCGAGGTGGTTGGCCGGGTCACATTCCCGATTCAGATTGCACGTTCGACGCATATTCCAGCACTTGACCCGAACCCGACCGCTGGCTTCTCTCTATATTGGTTCGGCCGACCGATCCGATACCAAACTTTCACCGTATCAGTTGCCGACCCACCCCGTCCTGACCCGTCCTGACCCCTCGCCCTCCCAGCCACCGGCCAACCGGCCCTCTGGATTCCCCGCACAAGCGTCCGCCATGGCCAAGGCTCCTTCGACATCCCGCACCAAAGCCCCCTCCACCCGCCGCTCGAGCAAGAAGGCCGCGGCCACCGCTGCTGCCCCTGCTGCGGATGCTCCGTTTGACGCGGGCGACGGGGTGATGGAGGCCGATGCCACCGACGCCGGCCCGGGCGGCGGTTCGGGCAAGCAACTGGTGATCGTCGAGTCTCCGGCCAAGGCCAAGACCATCAACAAGTATCTCGGCCCGGGCTATCAGGTGCTGGCCTCGGTCGGGCACGTACGCGACCTGCCCAACCGCAACCCCAAGGGCGTCAAGAGCCCCGTCCCCGGCGTGGACCTCCAGCACGACTTCTCGCCCACCTACGTGGTGATGGAGGACAAGGGCCGCGTGATGGGCGACCTGCGCAAGGCGGCCAAGCGGGCCAGCGAGATCTGGTTCGCCACCGACCCGGATCGCGAGGGCGAGGCCATCGCCTGGCACATCGCCAGCGAACTGGGCGTGGATCCGCTCCGCGCCAAGCGTGTGATGTTCAACGCCATCACCAAGGACGAGATCAAGCGGGCCTTCAACAACCCGCACCCGATCAACATGGATCGGGTCAACGCGCAGCAGGCCCGCCGCATCGTTGACCGCATCGTCGGCTACCAGGTCTCCCCGCTGCTGTGGAAGAAGGTCGCCCGGGGCCTCTCGGCCGGACGCGTGCAGAGCGTCGCCGTGCGGCTGATCGTCGAACGCGAACGCGAGATCCGCGCCTTCGTGCCCGATGAGTCGTGGGCCATCAACGGCGTGTTCACGGCGCAGCTCGCGCAGGCGGCGGGAATGGCCCAGGGCTTCAAGTCCCTGCTCGCCCAGCGCAACGAGAAGGGCGACGGCCCGACGGTCAAAGAGGTCACCGCATGGCTGGCCGAGAACGGCGGCTTCCGCGCCGAACTGGCCGAGGTCGCCGGGCAGAAGTTCGACCTCTCGCTGCCGGCCGACGGCGCGGAGAAGGATCTTGAGAAAGCCGGCGAAGCCCTCGCCCAGCGCGCCGTGCAGATCGCCCAGGCCGCCGGCCTGAACAACGTCCGTGTCACCACCCGCCCCGACCCCAAGGGCAAGGGCCCGGCGCGGTTCGTCCGCTCGCTCACCGGCGAAATCGACCCCTCCACGCCCTACGCCGTCAGCGGCATTGAAACACGCCGCACCACCTCGCGCCCGTCGGCGCCGTTCATCACCAGCACCCTGCAGCAGGCCGGCAGCGTGCAGCTCGGCTTCACCGCCAAGCGGACGATGGCCGCGGCGCAGCAGTTGTACCAGGGCGTAGATATCCCCGGCGAAGGCCCCGTCGCGCTGATCACCTACATGCGTACCGACTCGACGCATCTCTCTCGCGAGGCGATCGAGATGGTCCGCGAGTACATTCCCAAGGCCCTCGGCCCGGCCTACCTGCCCGACAAGCCCAACTTCTACACCTCCTCCAACAAAGACGCCCAGGAGGCCCACGAGGCCATCCGCCCCACCAGCCTGAACTACCCGCCCTCGCGGCTTCGCTCCATCCTCAAGCCCGACCTGCTCCGCGTCTACGAACTGATCTGGAAGCGCTTTGTCGCCTGCCAGTGCACCCCGGCCCAGTGGGACGCGACCACCGTCTCGATCACCGGCGGCAAAGACCCCGCCCGCCCGCTGACCTTCCGTGCTTCCGGGCGTGTGCTGGTCTTCGACGGCTTCCTCAAGGTCACCGGCGTGCCGCAGAGCGCCGACGAGCAGACCCTGCCGACTCTGGCCGAGAAGCAGAAGGTCGCCCCCTTCGGCATGGCCCCCCGCCAGAAGTTCTCCTCCCCGCCCCCGCGGTACACCGAAGCCGGCCTGATCAAGTCGCTGGAAGAGGAGGGCATCGGCCGACCCAGCACCTACGCCAGCATCATCTCGGTCATTCAGGACCGCAAGTACGTCGAACTGCTCGAGCGCCGCTTCTACGCGACCAGCCTGGGCGAGGCCGTGACCGACAAGCTCATCGAGGCCTTCCCCCAGATCATGGACCTCGGCTACACCCGCGAGATGGAAGCCGACCTGGACAAGATCGAGGAAGAGCATCTGGACTGGGTGCAGATGCTCCACCGCTTCTACGGGCCCTTCGCCCAGCGGCTCAGCCAGGTTGAAAACACCCTCACCCACGCCAAGGCCGAGACCGTGCCCGCCCCCGACGAGTTCCGCTGCGCCAAGTGCGGCGCCCCGACCGTCTACCGCCTGGGCAAGAACGGCCGCTTCCTCTCCTGCTCCACCTACCCCGCGTGCGACTACGCCGCCCCGGTCGACCGCGACGGCGTGCCCCGCGCCATCGAGGCCACCGAGGTCGCCTGTCCCAAATGCAAGAGCCCCATGAGCAAGCGCACCGGCCGCTTCGGCGCCTTCCTGGGCTGCACCCGCTACAACGACAAGCAGAACCCCTGCGACGGCATCGTGCGGCTTGACAAGAAGGGCTTCGCCATCGCCCCCTCGGCCAAGCCCTTCACGCCCGAACCGCCCCAGCCCTGCACCAAGTGCTCGGCACCGATGTACCTCCGGCCCGGCAAATACGGGCCCTGGCTGGGCTGCAGCAAGTTCCCCAAGTGCCGGGGACGGGGTGATTTCAAGAAGCTCCCCGAAGAAGAGAAGACCAGACTGCTGGGCGCCCTGGAGGCCCACCAGAAGGCCCATCCCGTTGTCATCGTCAAAACGCTCGACGGCCAGCCCCTCACCGGTGCCGACGGCAAGCCCCTGCCCGGCGTGAAGCCCCCCGGCTCCACCGGCGACGAGTCGCTGGAGTCCGTCGCTGACGAGTTGGGCGTCTGAGCGAAGCCGCGGCGTATGCCCGCCGCGCGCAACAAAGCGGGGACCCATCCTGCCCGAAGGGTCCCCGCAATGCACAAACTGCATGTTTCACCCGTCCGTGATGACCATCACCGACGGCGGCGGAACGCCTTCGTCGACATCAGGACCATCCGCCGGTCCCGACACCCTCCGCTGCCCATGCCGGTGAGGTCGGCCGGGGTGGCGTCACACGCCGGCCGCTGCCGCACGCCGCCGCCCGAGCCGGCGACGGCCCGCCTGGTTCATCAATCCCCACCACCGGCACGCCCGACGAGGCAACACCCGCGCCGTCGTCGGCGATGATCGTGATCCGCAGCGCGTTCAACGCTGCGCCGGCGGTCTCAGTTCCGGCCAAAGCGCCCGGGCCGCTCAGCACGAGCGTCGCATTGATCCCGACAGCGATGATGCCTCTGAGATTCACTGGGCTCCCTCTCTGCGGTCCGCTCCGGTCCGCCGCCGCTCGGCACACACACGAGCAGGACAGCACATGACCTTACCACAGAAAACAAGCGCAAGCTGCCGGCCGCGAGTCGGAAACGCGACCGCGGCCCCAGTCAGGCCGCGCATCGAGCACGGGTTGCCCGGCTTCTCAGCCGCCGTGCGTCCGATACCACTCGATGGTGCGCTTGAGGCCTTCCTCAAAGCCCACCTTGGCACGCCAGTCCAGCAACTTGGCCGCCCGCTCGGTGCTCAGGCAGCGCCGGGGCTGGCCGTCGGGCTTGGTGGCGTCCCACACGATCTTGCCCGAGAACCCCGTCAGCCGCACGATCAACTCCACCAGGTCCTTGATGGTGATCTCGAAGCTGGCGCCCAGGTTGATCGGCGTCGGGTCCTCCATCACCTCCGCGGCACGCACAATCCCCTCCGCCGCGTCCTCGCTGTACAGGAACTCGCGCGAGGCCGAGCCCGTCCCCCAGCAGACGATCTGGCTGTCGCCCCGCCGCTGCGCCTCGATGCACTTGCGGATGAGCGCGGGGATGACGTGGCTGCTCTCCAGGTCAAAGTTGTCGTGCGGGCCGTACAGGTTCACCGGCAGCACATACGCCGAGTGCAGGCCGTACTGCAGCTTGTACGCGTCAAGCATCTGCCACGCCGCCTTCTTGGCGACGCCGTACGGCGCGTTGGTCTCTTCCGGGTAGCCGTTCCACAGTTCCTCCTCGCGGAAGGGCACCGGCGTGAACTTCGGGTACGCGCAGATCGTGCCCACCTGCACGAACTTGCCGTGCCGATCGATCAGCCCGTCCTGCCGGGCCAGTTCGATCAGGTGCAGGGCCATGGCCATGTTGGCGTAGAAGTACCGCCCGGGGTTCTTGCGGTTGGCGCCGATGCCCCCCACCTCCGCCGCCAGGTGGATCACCACGTCGGCCTTGGAACCGGGGAACGCCGTGCGGTACAGCCTCGCCACGTCGTCCTTCTCGGTCAGGTCAAAGTCCTTGCGACGGGGGATGAACACGTCCGCCGGCTTGACGCCCCGGGCAGCCAGCGCCGCCTGCACGGCCTTGCCAAGAAAGCCCGCGCCGCCGGTGAGGATGATCTTCTTGTCTTTCAGGTTCAGCATGATGCTCTCGGATGCGCCCGCCTTCGCTCAGCCGGTGGGCGGTGCGAAGAAGAACGCCGTGTTCTCAATCCCGTTCTGCGTCCACAGTTGCCGCCAACCCACCGTCGCGTCGGCGAACGCCTGCCAGTCGGCGTTGATCGGCCGGGCGCTCGGCCCGATGGCCGCGGGCGAGCCGCTCTCGCACGGCAGATACCGCTGCACGTTGTCCACGATGATCATCCCCCCCGGCCGCACCTTGCCCAGCGACCATGCCGCTACCGCGTCGCGCACGATCCCATCGTTGAGGATCACATCCGCCCGGCCGTCGGGGCTGGCCTCGGCCAGCGCCGCCTCGGCCGCCGCGACGTACCCCGAGGCATCCTGCGGCGCCTGGCGGTACACCACGTTGCCCAGCCCCGCCGCCCGCAGGTCCCCCTGCACCTTGGCGAACCACTCAGCGTGATGCTCCACCGAGACCACCCGCCCGGCACTCAGCCGCCGCGCGAACCACGCCGTGGACCGCCCCGACCCAAACTCCACCAGCACGTCCGTCGGCCGCAGCAGCGTGGTCAACGCCGACACCGCGTCGGCGGTCAGCCAGGGCGCACCGGGGTTGGCCCGTTGCCAGAGCGCCAGACGGATGCGGTCGCGGACGTAGCGGGGCGTCCAGTGGGCTCGCGGTCGGGGGAGGGCCATGCGCGCCGGCTCCGATGAAGGGGAGGGGTGTGGGGGTGAGGGTGGTCGCTCACTGATCGTGCCCGGCGATCGCCGGCAGCGTGTGGCCCGCGTCGCGCAGCGTGCGCTCCCGACGGGCCAGCTCCATGTCCGAATCCACCATCATCGCGGCCAACTGCTCCACGCTGGTCTCCGGCTTCCAGCCCAGCTTGCTCATCGCCTTGCTGGGGTCGCCCAGCAGCAGGTCCACCTCGGCCGGCCGCAGATACCGCGGGTCAAACGCCACGTGCTTGTCCCAATCCAGCCCGGCGTGCTTGAAGGCCAACTCGGCGAACTCGCGCACCGTGATCGTCTTGCCGGTCGCGATCACGTAGTCGTCGGCCTCCGGCTGCTGCAGCATCAGCCACATCATCTTCACGTAGTCGCCGGCAAAGCCCCAGTCGCGCTTGGAGTCCAGATTGCCCAGGAACACCTTGTCCTGCAGGCCCATCTTGATCCGCCCCACCGCCCGCGTGATCTTGCGGGTCACAAACGTCTCGCCCCGGCGCGGGCTCTCGTGGTTGAACAGGATGCCGCACGAGGCGTGCATCTTGTAGCTCTCGCGGTAGTTCACCGTCGCCCAGTGCGCCATCACCTTGGCGCAGGCGTAGGGGCTCCGCGGGTAGAACGGCGTGTTCTCGCGCTGGGGCACCTCCTGCACCAGCCCATACTGCTCGCTGGAGCTCGCCTGGTAGTAGCGGATCTGCTTGCCCGCCGTCTGCTGGTGGTCGCGCACCGCCTCCAGCAGCTTCAGCGCCCCCATCGCCACCGTCTCGGCGGTATACACCGGCATGTCAAAGCTCACCCGCACGTGGCTCTGCGCACCGAGGTTGTACACCTCGTCGGGGTTCACGGCCTTCACCAGCTTGCTCAGCACGTTGCTGTCGCACAGGTCGCCGTAGTGCAGCGTCATCCGCCCGCCCGAGGCCGCCATCGCCGCCTTGATGTGCGGGTCCAGATACAGGTGGTCGATGCGGTCGGTGTTGAAGCTGCTGGCACGCCGAATCAGCCCGTGAACCTGATACCCCTTGGCCAGCAGGAACTCCGCCAGGTACGACCCGTCCTGCCCGGTGATGCCGGTGATCAACGCGACGCGACCGGCGGTGGGAGGGGGGCTGGGGGCTTTGGGGGTGCTTCCGTTCTGCATGGCGTGGCTCATAGAAGTGGGTCTGATAAGTCGGACGTGGCCCCCGCCGCGTCGGCAAGTGTCGGTCACCCAAGGCCCCGGGGCAAGCGTCGGCCGCCCCTTCTTGCCCACTTCCTCACCTCAAGGGCCATCCAACCCGCACCACGCTCAGATTTCCGCCCCCACCTGCCGAACCAACCGAACCGATACCGACCCCCGCGACCTTGTTTGCCATGGTGCGTATCCCGTTCACCAATCATCCCGCAACGAGCGCGACTGTCGGACAGCCTACAGCGGCGACGATCTTCGAGTGCATCGAAGCGTACTGCTGACGGCAGAGAATCAACAGCAGCCTGAGCTGCGTCAACCCCGAAGAGTTCGAGGCGAGCCACGGCTGACAGACTCACGCACTCCACCGGAGTCCACACTCTACCGCTTATCCACTTGCAGTATTGAGGCTTGCTTCCTTCAGTATATGACTGGAGCCAACTGCATCATCGAGCGAAATGACTCAACCTGAACACCAATATTGTCACCCCATGAACCAGGCAATGCCGTGCCGGGCCGACGACTAATCCGCACAATGTACTTTTTCTTTGGCAAAAGCCGGATCCGCATTTCCATATTTCTTCCGATGTACAGGACTGAAGCATCGCGTCGGTTTGCTGCCGTATCGTCAAGAATGAAACCAGAAGATACCCGTAAATTACTCCAGTACCATGTATTGTCTTGCTGCATATCTTCAAAGCTCAGATCATCATCCCGACCTTCAAATACAACTGTTCGATCCTCCTTCATGATTTGGAATCTAATATTTTGATTCAGCATACGTATTGTATCTGACGAACGATCCATCTGTACTTGCTCGACCCCATATGCAGTCCGCGTCATGATTTTGAATTGTGCATCGATAACGTTACTAACTGCAAACGGTATCTCTACAGTCTCCCATTTATGCCACGGCCGCGCGTCCGCATATGCGAGACCTGTAGTCCAGTGCTGTGGCTCGACCTTTGTAAAAGGTGGCTCTGCAAGTATACGAAAGCCTGGAGCAACCGAACAGCCAGCGACAACGCAGAACCAGAAGACCGTGACACACGAGAGTAACGCACAACGTACTGATGCCATCTGTTAATCTCCCTCAGAACCAAGCGATTGAGCCGCGAATAAAGAACAAGCATGCGCCAAAGAACATGAACCAGACTCGCTAATGCTTGCAATATTTGCTTGCAGCGGCTTTGCCTAAAGTTCGGTTACCGGACAATTGTAAAAACTAAGGCCTTCGCCAACTGCACCCCTGGGGCACACAAATCGCTCTGCGCGAGGTCTCGGGTTGCCATTCGCATCGAATTGCTGAACTGGGGGGCAACAGCGATACGCTCCTACCGCTTGAGACGACAACAGTGGCGACACTCCCAGGCAGCATTGCATCAACGAAACAACAAACCAATTGCTATTGCAGTTAAACGGGTCGTAGGGACGGCTGATTTGACTTGTCAATTTTGTCGCTTCAGCCAAACAAGCACTCACGCCTGGATAGGGAATTGATGGAATAGTCTCTCGATAGGTTGGAAGCATATCAAATGGTGCATTCTCTCTGATATCGACCGGTGAGATTCCGGGCAGCGGAATGCCATCACGTGGATTGAGTCCATATCGAGTACATCTTGTCACTATCAGTCCGTTCGCCGTCCGATACTGCATGCACATAAGTACATGACAATGCAATGGGTTATCAAACCATGGAACGTTGATCTTTGTACAACGTACCACGACAGTTTCAGTTCCCGGCACGGGCACATCAGTATCCGTCGGAGGAGGGCCGGGAGCTGGATCAAACTGCTCAGGCTCCAAGTACTCGCCAGGCTGAATGGAGGGCCAGTCCGCCGTGAGCCGCCGCATGACAAATGCGATCCCTCCCCACCTCACCCTCCCCGTCTGCCCACTGCCCCCGCTCACCTTCCCACTCAGCACCGCATCCAGCGCCACACCTGCCGCCGCCATCGCCCCGCGCACGTTGCCCGGCCCCTTCGCGTCCGCCCCATCCGGCACGCTCATGATGGCCCGCCCCACCAGGGCTCCGCTGTCCCACTCCGCGTTCCACGCGGTGAAGTCGTCCCCGTCCACCACGCCGTTGTTGTTCAGGTCCGTCGCGCTGTTCGCCGTCCCCGCGACATAGTCCGCGATGAACGCGTTGTAGTCATCACCCGTCACCAACCCATCCGCACCCCGCGCCCCACCAATCTGGTAGCCGTCCGCCGGTGACAGCCGCATCGGCTCCACACTTCCAGCCCCATCCCCACCAGGCACATACTCCATCCGCTCCCGTACCGCGCCGGGCCGCTTGACTCCCCCGCCCTTGTCGATCAACCCACCCACCACCGCAATCACATCCCCATTGGCCCGATGCAGCAGAAACGCCTGCGTCTCCAACACCCCATCGCTGCTCCCGCCCCACCCACCACCACCCGTCGCATCCACCTCACGCCGAATAGGCAACTGGCTACCACCAGTCCCTATCTCGTGATGCGTATAGATCTCCTTCGGGCTCGCATCCGTCCCGCGGAACGTCGCCACATGCCGGCTGAAGCCGTCATACGCCTTGTAGTACCACGGGGCTTCTGTGTCCGTCCCCACGGCCACGCTTCTCACCCCCCCGGCCGTCGCATCCACGCCATAACGCTCGCCGCTCGCCCGCCCCAGCGCACCACCGCCGCGGCCCCCAACCGCCCACCCCGCCCGGCTCACCAGTCTGGTACCAGCCCATCCGCCCATCGGCAACGCCCTCCGGCTTGTCGCCCTTGAAGGTACCACAAACGCCCCGCCTCCGCACCAATCCCTCCGCAAAAAACGCGAGGATTTGTGCCCCACCAGGCCAGATTCCCGCCACTCCGCTGTACACACCGCCCCAACCCAAACATTTCCCGTGCCACCCCGAACCCCATCGGGCACACTCACCGTACACAACCCAGGCACCCAAGCCCCCGCGCCCCCTCCGCGCCCACACCCAGCCGCACCCAACCCCCCGCCACCCCCACTTATCCACACACACCCTGTATCTTGAACATCTGAGGACGCGGGAGCCTCAGCACCCCCAGTGACGCGGCGAGC
>JAJTDF010000147.1:1564-5690 GCA_021294835.1 Planctomycetaceae bacterium | reverse complement strand
CGGCGAGCGGAGCTGCTCCCAGAAACATACAAGTATCGGAGGGAGCGAAGGAAAGGCAGGAAAGGCGGGAAGGCAGGACTACAGTGATTCTGGAAGTCATGCCAATGGATTGTTCTTGTATTTGTCTTACCATCCCAGCGGGATGGTTGAAGTGTTGCCAGGGGTGGCTTTGCACCCCTGGAAAGCAGGCCCGATCGCGAAGGTGTGCGCGGGGTTGTTCTCTCCCCCAGCGGGGGAGGCGAGTGTGGATACGAACGCGAGTGGTGCTCGGGCACTTCATTCCAGGTGCCGCCCGCATCTCCAGAATATCTCCGCACCTCTCGCTGCCCCGAAGATCGCCGCCGTTCACCAGGCGCAGTTCGTGCGCCAGCCGCGCCCATCGGCTGCCGCCTTCACCGCGCCCTGACTATGCGTCGCGGTCAGGCCCGCCACCCTCGTTGATATGATTTCCTCGCAGTCCCGCCGGATTTCCCCATGGCCAATCGCCCGTCCGACAACCCGCCGCCCGCGCAGCCGACCGGGCCCCCGGGCAGCGAGGCCCCGACGGCGCCGATGGAGCACGGTGCCGGTCCGCAAGCCCCGCACAGCCCGCGAGCCTCGGCCTCGGGCGAGGTCCCAGGCGACCGCATCGGGCCCTACCGGCTGATGGAGGTCATCGGCGAGGGCGGGTTCGGCGTGGTCTGGCTGGCCGAGCGGCGCGAGCCCATCGTCCAGCGCGTGGTCCTCAAGATCATCAAGCAGGACATGGACACCCGGGCCGTCGTCGCGCGGTTCGAGCAGGAGCGCCAGGCCCTGGCGGTGATGGACCACCCGTTCATCGCCAAGGTCTTCGACGCCGGGGCCACGCCCGCAGGCCGCCCGTACTTTGTCATGGAGCACGTCGCGGGCGAGCAGATCACCGCGTACGCCGACCGCCACAACCTCAGTGTGCGCCAGCGGCTGGAGCTCTTCACCGGCGTCTGCGAGGCGGTGCAGCACGCCCACCTCAAGGGCATCATCCACCAGAACCTCCAGCCTTCGAACATCCTCGTGAGTGTCCGCGACGGCAAGGCCGCCCCCAAGGTCATCGACTTCGGCGTGGCCAAGGCCATCACGCACACGCTTACCGACAAGACCATCTTCACCGAGACCGGCCAGCTTATCGGCACGACGGAGTACATGAGCCCAGAGCAGGACGAGATGGGCGCGACCGACATTGATACGCGCGCGGATGTCTATTCGCTCGGCGTCGTGCTCTACGAACTGCTCTCCGGGCTGCTGCCGTTCGATGCCCGCTCTCTTCGCAGCGCCGGCCACGCCGCGATCCTCAACGTCTTGAGGAACCACGACGCCCCCAAGCCCAGCGCGCGGCTATCCACGGCCGATGCGGCCAGCGGCGCCGACATCGCCCGCCACCGCGGGGTGCAGCGCGAGCACCTGGCCACCGAATTGCGCCGCGAACTGGACTGGATCCCCCTCAAGGCCCTCCGCAAGGACCGCACCCAGCGCTACCAGAGCCCCGCCGACCTCGCGCGGGACGTGCGGAACTATCTGGAGGGCAAGCCCCTGGAGACCGGGCCGGAGGCGACGAGCTACCGGGTGAAGAAGTGCATCCGCCGTACCAAGGGCCCGGTCGCGGCGGCGGGTGCAGTCCTGATCGTGTTGCTCTTGGGCATCGCCGCGACGCTGGGCATGTGGAGCGTGGCCCGTACCGAGGTGACCAACGCGCGAATCGCCGAGACGAGCGCCCGCGCGGCCGAAGCCGAGCAGCGCCGGCTCGCTGAGTCCGAAGCCGCGGCCCGCCAAACCGCCGACGCCAGGACCGCCGAGGCCGTCGCCGCGGCCGAGACCTTCGAGTACAACGCCTACGTCGCCAACGTGGAGATGGCCGGGGCGGCGATGGAGATGCGGCGCTTCGACCGGGTCCGCCAGCGGCTTGACGCCGGCACGCCGCGGCTGCGCGGCTGGGAGTGGCGCTGGCTCAACGCGAGCGCTGACACGAGCCTCGCCGAGCTCAATGGGCACACGGGCCCGGTGTACGCCGCCGCGTTCAGCCCGGATGGCACGCGGATCGTCACCGCGTCGGACGACCGCACCGCGCGGGTGTGGGACACGGCCACGGGCGCCAGCCTCGCCGAGCTCAAGGGGCACAGGGCCGGGCACAACTCCGCCGCCTTCAGTCCCGATGGCACGCGGATTGTCACCGCGTCGAACGACCGCACCGCGCGGGTGTGGGACGCGGCCACAGGCGCCAGCCTCGCCGAGCTCAAGGGGCACACGAGCGAGGTGCGCTCCGCCGTCTTCAGCCCCGATGGCACGCGGATCGTCACCGCGTCGAACGACGCCAGCGCGCGGGTGTGGGACGCGGCCACGGGCGCCAGCCTCGCCGAGCTCAAGGGGCACACGGGTCGGGTGTACGCCGCCGCTTTCAGCCCGGATGGCACGCGGATCGTCACCGCGGCGAACGACACCAGCGCGCGGGTGTGGGATGCGGCCACGGGCGCCAGCCTCGCCGAGCTCAAGGGGCACTGGAGCGAGGTGCGCTCCGCCGCCTTCAGCCCGGACGGCACGCGGATCGTCACCGCGTCGAACGACGCCAGCGTGCGGGTGTGGGACGCGGCCACGGGCGCCAGCCTCGCCGAGCTCAAGGGGCACAGGGGCCAGGTGAACTCCGCCGCCTTCAGCCCGGATGGCACGCGGATCGTCACCGCGTCGAACGACTTCACCGCGCGGGTGTGGGACGCGGCCACGGGCGCCAGCCTCGCAAGGCCCATGACGCACACGAGCGAGGTGCGCTCCGCCGCCTTCAGCCCGGATGGCACGCGAGTCGTGACCGCGTCGAACGACGCCAGCGCGCGGGTGTGGGACGCGGCCACGGGCGCCAGCCTCGCCGAGCTCAAGGGGCACACGGGCCCGGTGTACGCCGCCGCCTTCAGCCCGGATGGCACGCGGATCATCACCGCGTCGAACGACACCAGCGCGCGGGTGTGGGACGCGGCCACGGGCGCCAGCCTCGCCGGGCTCAAGGGGCACACGTACGAGGTGCACTCCGCCGCCTTCAGCCCCGATGGCACGCGGATCGTCACCGCGTCGAACGACCACACCGCGCGGGTGTGGGACGCGGCCACGGGCGCCAGCCTCGCAAGGCTCAAGTGGTACACGGGCAAGGTGTCCTCCGCCGTCTTCAGCCCGGATGGCACGCGGATCGTCACCGGGTCGAACGACACCAGCGCGCGGGTGTGGGACGCGGCCACGGGCGCCAGCCTCGCCGAGCTCAAGGGGCACACGGGCCCGGTGTACGCCGCCGCATTCAGCCCGGATGGCACGCGGATCGTCACCGCGTCGCATGACTTCACCGCGCGGGTGTGGGACGCGGCCACGGGCGACAGCCTCGCCGGGCTCAAGGGGCTCACGGGCCATGTGACCTCCGTCGCGTTCAGCCCGGATGGCACGCGCGTCGTGACCGCGTTGCTCGATTACACCGCGCGGGTGTGGGATGCGGCCACGGGCGGCAGCCTCGCCGGGCTCAATGGGCACACGGGCCATGTGACCTCCGCCGCGTTCAGCCCGGATGGCACGCGGATCGTCACCACGTCGGACGACCGCACCGCGCGGGTGTGGGACACGGCCACGGGCGCCAGCCTCGCCGAGCTCAAGGGGCACACGAGCCAGGTATACGCCGCCGCGTTCAGCCCGGATGGCACGCGGATCGTCACCGCGTCGAACGAACGCACCGTGCGGGTGTGGGACGCGGCCACGGGCGCCAGCCTCGCCGAGCTCAAGGGGCACACGAGCGAGGTGCGCTCCGCCGCCTTCAGCCCCGATGGCTCGCGGATCGTCACCGCGTCGCAGGACAGCACCGCGCGGGTGTGGGACGCGGCCACGGGCGCCAGCCTCGCCGAGCTCAAGGGGCACACGGGCCAGGTGCGCTCCGCCGCCTTCAGCCCGGATGGCACGCGGATCGTCACCGCGTCGAACGACCGCACCGCGCGGGTGTGGGATAGCGTGCCATGGCGTGAACGGTGGAGGGAGTTGCAGGCACGCGGGCTTCGCAAGTAGCGCGGGTCCAGCTTTTCTCCGATGCTCTCAAGTTCTTCTTGGCACGCCCGGCCCGCGGCACCCCTCCCGAGCGACGCATCCCTCTCCA
>JAJTDF010000147.1:0-1529 GCA_021294835.1 Planctomycetaceae bacterium | reverse complement strand
CCCCCCCCCCCCCCCCCCCCCCCCCCCCCCCCCCCCCCCCCCCCCCCCCCCCCCCCCCCCCCCTCAGCCCGCCCCTACGCCGCCACTGCCCTCGCTGGCGGCCCTCCAGACCCTTCACCCGCCACCGTCGCCATCGTGATCTGCGACCACGGCCCGTTTTCGCCCCGCGTGTTGATCCAGCGGGCCATGTAGACGGCGGCCCCCCATTTTGCCGCCTTCGCCCGCCTTGAACTCGGCTTCTCGCGGGGGGGCGGAGACTCGGCTTGGTCGTCATGGTCAGGAACGTGAGCGCGGCGGGTCGGCGTGGACTCATCCAGTTCATCTCTCAACGCTGCACTGGGGCGCAGTTGGTGCGTGAGCCGCTGCCCGCTCTCCACCAGCGTCAGCGGGCGCGACGAAGCCGCAGGGGCGGGCGTGGGCGAAGGGGGGTGTCCCGCACCGTGATCCCCATCTCGGCGCGGTGGGGGGGGCCGCGTTGGTTGTCTTGGGGGACCCCTCCACCAAGTTTGGTCACGGGCCGGACTTCCTTCTCCCGCGTTGCATGGGCCGCGTCCCCGGCCCGCCGGACCAGCCCAGCCCCTGCTAAGCCGCGACCGATTCTGATTCGAGCGTCCACAGCCCTCGCCACAGTGGCACCCCCCAATCCGGGACATTCCGCCCCCCACACTGACAACGTCCTGTCAGTTTCCACAATCTCTCCACTTGCAACCCGGCCAAAGTCCTGCCATGCTCTCCCTTGGCCCACCCACACCTCGGGCCACCCGGAGACCTTCCCATGGCCGACCAACTCCCCCCTGACTCCGTTCCCCCCGACTCCTTCCCCCCCGACCCCGCCGCCCCACAACTCCCGCCCAACCCGAATCGCCCCAAGCACATTCACCCCTTCCTCACCACCGAGTACAAAGACGGCATCAACCAGAACATCAAGAAGCAGCCACCGCCTGACAAGCCCGAACCCCCACCCCTCCCCGCCCTCGCCGCTCCGCCGCGCCACGCCTCGCGTGACGAGGACCACCGCGAGCAGCCCATCCCCACCCCCTGGGTCCTCCCCGGCATCTTGGCCCGAGGCGTCGTCACCGTCCTGTGTGCTCCCCCCGGCCTCGGCAAGTCCACCCTCGCCCACCACTTCGCCAGCCTGCTGACCAAAGGCGGGTCACTCCCCGCGCCCTTCCCCCAGCTCACCGCCCTCGACCGCGCCCCACACCCCGACCTCCCCCGCGCCATCCACCGCCCCAACCCCGAGGCCGACGCGAACGACCCCACACTCGTATTGCGTCCGCCGTGCGAGACCACCCGCCTCCACCGCGCCCCCACCTGGCCCACCGACCTCGCGCCAGCGTTCGACATCCGCGCCAGGACTCCAGTCCTCCTGCTCTCCAAGCAAGACGACCTCCGCACCACCATCGTGCCGCGCCTCCGCGCCCACGGGGCCGATCCTGACCACCTCGCCTTCGCCTCCCACTTCATGGCCGACAACGGCACCACCTCGCACGACCTGGCACCCGGCACCCTCTTCGCCCACATCACCG
>JAJTDF010000013.1 GCA_021294835.1 Planctomycetaceae bacterium | reverse complement strand
CGCCTGCGTGTGGAGCGGAGAGGGAGGGATTCGAACCCTCGATACAGAGCAAATACTCCGTATAACGGTTTAGCAAACCGTCGCCTTCAGCCTCTCGGCCACCTCTCCGGCGAGGTCGCGATGTTAGGCGGGATGGCTTGTGGCGGGGGAGGCGGGGGTGGGGGTGGAGGCGGGGGCGGCCGCGGCGGGGGAACCTGGCGGGTCGGCGACGGGGTCGGCCGGGGGGCGGGCCCAGAGGCGGGCGGCGGCCTCCTCGAACTGTTTGCGACGGGCGACCTTGATGGCGGTCACGCCGATGAAGGCGCCGAGCACCAGAACCAGAACGTAGGTGATGCGGCCCCGCTCCATGGTGAGCAAGACGCCGAGCAGGCCAAAGGCTCCGCCCATGAGGTAGAGCGTGGTGACCGCCCACTTGACGCCCATCTTGCGTTTGAGGATGTGGTGAAGGTGCTGGTCGTCGGCGGCGGAGATCCTCTGGCCGGCCATCTTGCGTCGGACGATGGCCAGAGAGGTGTCGATGATGGGGACGGCGTAGATGATCAGGCCGGCGAGCACGAGGTTGGTCTGACCGGTATCGCCAAGGGTGAGGACGATGACGATGGTGGTGTAGCCGAGCAGGAGTGAGCCGCTGTCGCCCAGGAAGATGGTGGCCGGGTTGTAGTTGTGGGGGAGGAATCCGAGGCAGGCGCCCATGAGGGCCAGGCACATGATGATGCGGGCGGCGTCGAGTTTGCCGTCGTCGTACATGGCCAGGCCCAGGGCGACGATGAGCAGGCCGGCGGCGCAGATGGCGGTGACGCCGGAGAGCAGGCCGTCCAGGCCGTCAATAAGGTTGGAGGCGTTGCACGCCCCCAGCACGAAGACGGCGATGATGAATGTTCCGGTCCAGTAGACGACGTTGAGCTCCACCGCGGACCCCAGACCGGGGATCTCCAAGGGCAGCGGGAGCAGGAAGATGAGGTCGGGGTTGCCGACCCAGACGCCGATGGGCGAAAGCACCTGCTTGGCGACATTTACGCCGACATCGTTCATGGCCAGGAAGGCGGCGGCGATGAGCTGGCCGCCGACTTTCTGCAGCGGTGTGACCTTGGCGACGTCATCCCACAGGCCGATGAGCATGACGATGGTCATGCCGGCGAGGATGGACATGGGCACCGGGGGCGGGATGTTCATGTCGCCGGCGTGCTTGGTGGAATGGAAGCCAATGAGGCCGTGAAGCGGGGCGAGATAGGAGAAGGCGATGGCGGCCAGCATGCCGCAGTAGACGGCGACGCCGCCCATGTAGGCAATGGGGAAGCGGTGCGCCTTGCGGGTTTCGTCGGGGTGGTCGATCACTCCCCAGCCGATGGCCAGGCGGCGGAACAGCGGGGTGACCAGCAGGGTGACGGCGAAGGCAACGACGAAGACCGCGATGTACCCGTTGAACAGGTCCATTCGGCTGATGGTGTAGTGGACGCCGACGTTGCCCTCCAATTCGGCGATGCGTGAGGTGATTTCAGACTGGGAGTGCTTGAGGGCGGCGAGTTGCTCGCCCAGGGGGGCGGTCGGCGTGGAGGACAGCGGGAGCTTGGGGGCGGCCGGATCGAGCTGCGCAAGCAGCCCGGCCAGCGGCCCGAGCAGGGCGGAGGTGACCGTCATGGGTGGGCCCCCCCGGAGAGCAGAGCGGACGAAGCCGGCGACACCTTCATGTCCGGCGGGGATGCGGTCAGGGCGGCGGCCAGATCGCGGATGGTGCTCGGCAGGTCAATGCGAGGGGACCAGCCGATGGCGGCGGAGATGCGGGAGAGATCGGGCTGACGCTGGCGGAGATCCTCGTAGCCTTCGCCGTAGGCCTCGCGATAGGGCACGGGGGCGATGCCGCTGGCGGAGCCGAGCACGCGGCAGACCAGACCGGCCAGATCGGCGATGGTGATCGACTGGTTGCTGCCGACATTGAAGACCCGGCCATGGCAGGCGGGGGCGGCGAGCAGGTCGGTCAGAGCGATGACCACGTCGCGGACGTCGCAGAAGCAGCGGCTCTGGCGGCCGTCGCCGTAGACGGGCAGGTCGGTGCCGGCGAGGGCGGCGGAAACGAAGGTGGGCAGCACCATGCCGTAGTGGCCGATCTGGCGGGGGCCGACGGTGTTGAACAACCGTGCCACCACCACCGGCACGCCGGCGTGGGTGTGGCAGGCGAGGGCCATGTGCTCGTCGAGGGCCTTGCTGGCGGCGTACGACCATCGGGCGACGGTGGTGGGGCCGTAGAGGACGTCATCGTCCTCGCTGAATGGGCTCTTGACGCCCTTGCCGTAGACCTCACTGCTGCTGGCAAGAAGAGTGACTGGTTTGGGGCCGGGGCCCGACGTCAGCCAGCGGAACAGCGCGGCGGTCTCGGCGACGTTGTTCTCGATGCTCTCGACGGGCCGCTGCATGATGAGTTTGACACCGACGGCGGCGGCGAGGTGGTAGACCTCGGCAAAGGACGCGGCGGGGCGGCCCCAGGCGGAGAGGGTGTCAGAGAGGCGGCCGTGCACGAACTCCAGCGAGCCGGAGCCGGGAGCGGCGGACTGCGCCAGGGCGAGGTTCGGGCGGCTGCCGGTGGAGAGGTCATCAATGACGGTCACGGCGTCGCCCCGACGGAGCAGCCGCTCGACCAGATGGCTCCCGACAAAGCCTGCGCCGCCGGTGACCAGCACGCGACGGGGAGCCTGCGCGGGCGCAGGTGAGCCTCCGGACGGGGTCGGGTTTGCGGATGGGCGCAGCGTCACGGGTGGGGTGGGGGGCGGACGGAGAGCGTGCGAGAGCGGATCGGGCGATCAGGCAGCCTGGCCGGGGCTCTGGTACTCGTAGGCGGTGCGGATGTTCTTGCGGAGGTAACCGCCGGCGGCCGAGCGGACGGCGTTGACAATCACGCCGTAGAACTCGCCCCGGGCGTCGGAGAGTTGGTCGCGAAGGCGTGCGACCAGACCCCGCTTCTCGCCATAGGCCTTGATCACCAGCAACGACGCATCGACCTTGTTGGCCAGGGCGATGCCGTCGCCGGCGACCAGCGCCGGGGCGGAATCGATGATGATCAGATCGTACTTGGCACGAGAGTCGGCCAGCGTCTGAGTCATGGTTTCGGTGGAGAGCCGCTCGGGCACGCCCCGCGTTGCAGCGGAGCCGGCGGAGAGCAGATCGAGGTTTGGGGTGGCGGTGTTCTGGATCGCCGAATCGAGGTTGACCTTGCGGGCGAGTACATCGCCAAGGCCGGGGCCTTCGGCGAGCTTGAAGACCTTGTGCAGGCCGGGGCGGCGGAGGTTGGCGTCAATCACCAGGACCTTCAGGTCCGACGCGGCGGCGCCCATCGCGAGGTTGCTGACGGTGGTGGTGGCGCCTGAGCCGGGTTCGCCGGCGATGACCAGCAGGGTCTTGTAGCCCTGGGACTGCATGCGTTTGACCAGCGGCCCGCGGACCTGGCGGAAGGCCTCGCTGACGGCGCCGGTGGGCGTGTCGCGGAAGGCGGTCTCGACGGCTGCCGGGCGCGTGGGGTCCTCGCTGGCGATGGGGATGATGCCCAGCAGGCGGAGCCGCTGGATATAGCCGACGTCGGAGGGGCCGCGGACGCGCTGGTCGAGCAATTCGCGGAGCACCACGATGCCGGCGGTGAGGCCAAGGCAGATCAAGACGCCGGCCGGGACCATGGCCTGCAGGGTGGGGAAGGTCAGCACATCGGGGCGGGCGGCCAATTCAAGCCGGCGGACGCGGTCGACGCGGCCGCTCTGGCGGAGGCCCTCGCGGAGCGCGATGTTGGCCAGGGAGGTGTCGATTCGGCGGAGTTCCTCTTCGACCTGATCGCGCTGGGTCTTGGCGTTGCCGATGGTCTCCGTGGCGATGCGGACGGCCGTGAGGCGCTGCTGGGCGGTCTCCAGGGCACGCTGCAGGTCGCGTTGCTCGTTCTGCAGCACGCTTGCGGTGCGGCGGGCGGACTCGATGTCGGCATTGAGCAGCTTGTTGAGGGTTTCCTGACGTGTGCGTTCCAACTCGGACTCGGCGTTGTCGCGCAGGGTGCGGAGCCGGCGACGTTCGGGGTGCTCGTCGGCCAGGCCGCGGTCGCGGGCGGAGGCTTCCTGAGTGCGAAGTTCAGCAACGCGGGCCCGCTGGTTGGCCACCTGCGGGTCGCGCTCGGCGGCTTCGCGCTGCTCGTCGGTGAAGCTCATGGCGCCGCCTTCAGAGGCCAGGGCCGCTTCGAGGTTGGCCTTGCGCTGGTTGGCCAGTTCCAACTGGCCGCGCAGTTCGGTGAGGCGCTGCTGGATGTTCTGCACCTCGATCATGGCGGGGTTCATGCCGCCGACGCCGGTGTCATCCAGGCGGGCCGCCTGGGTCTCGCGGGTGATGGTGAGGTTGAGGTTGTTGATCTGGTTGCGCAGCTGCGTGCGGGCCTGCTCCATCGGCTCGCGGCGTTCGCGGATCTCGGCGATGGCCAGGGTGGTCAGGTCGTTCAGGTAAGCTTCGTCGATGGCGTTGGCGATGATGGCGGCGTCGTCGGGCGAGGAGGCCTGAACGGTCATCTGCACGAGGGTGGTGCCGGTGCGGACGCGGGCGGAGACCATTTTCTTGAGTTCGCGGAGCGCTTCAGAAACGTTGATCTGCCCGCCGGACATGAAATCCTGGGCCCACTTGGTGTCATTGCGGAGGCGGACGCTGTCACGCAGGGCGGCCTTGAGGATGCGGTCTTCAACCAGCACCGCCGCCTGCGTGTTCATGTAGCGGTCCATTTCCTCGCGCTGGGCGTCGCGGGTTTCCTCAGTGACCTGGCCGATGGGCGGGGAGATCTGGTAGTTGATGCGGGCCGTCCACACTGGGTTGACCTGGCGGAGCGCGAAGAACGCGACCAGACCGGCGACCACGCCGACCACGCCCGCGATGGCCAGCGGGACCTTGTACTGCTTGAGGATGCGGACCGGGTCGAGCACCACGCCGCTGCTGGCGGAGCCGCCCGCGGGGGCCGCGGGGGGCTTGCCGGCGGAGGGCGGTCGGATGGGGGGGGGCGTGGTCATGATGGCGTTCCTGAACCGGGTGGGCTGCTCATGGGCCGTGCCGATGGACGGCTCGTGAGCGAATACTTATAAAATCCGAACAGAGCAGATGTGAAGATGGGGAGCGATTGTTGCTACATCGGCCGTTGCCTGCTGCCCGTCTTGGTTGTTGGGCGGTGAAGTTCTGGGGCGGGTTGAATTCGAAGCAGAAGCGAGTTCCGATGCGTAAATGTTCTCGGACGTGTATCAGCCACCGCTGCTGAGGGTGGTCTCGAGCTTCTGGAGGTCCGAGCCGTAGGCCTGCCCCTTGGGGCGGGGCGGTGCCTCGCCATCGAGGATCTGGCGGGCTTCGCGGGCGAGGCTTCGAGCCTGATCGCGGTTGCCTCGGCCCAATTCGACCCTGGCCAGGGCGATGGTCAGGCCGACCTTGTCGAGGTTGGAAGGGCCGGTGCGATCGCGGGCGGTGCGGAGGACTTCGCCGGCCTGATCCCACTGTGAGAGCCCGGCGTGGGCAAGTCCCTGAACCTCGGCGAGACGAAGGCTGCCGGGAGCGGCTTTGGCGACCTCGGTGGTGAGCGAGAGGGCCTCCTGGAACTTGTTCTGCTGGACGTAGAGCCAGGCCAGTTCGATGCGGACTTGTGCGACCTCACTGGTCAGGGCGGCCCGCTCGGAGGGGTTGGTCCGGGCCACGAGCAACTCGCTGCCGACCGTGATGGCGGTGTTCATGAACAACTCAGCCTCGGCGGGCTCGTTGCGCTGGAAGGCCTCCTGGGCGGCGATGCGGGCGGCGCCGTAGGCGATCTCCTTGTCCTTGGCGGACTTGGCAAGTGTGCGGAAGATCGGCGTCACGCGGTCGCGCTGGTCAGGATCGCTGCGGCGGAGCATGGCGAGGTTGAACTGGAAGATCTCGTTGAAGCCGCCGGCGGGCTCGAGGCGGGCGACGAAGGCGGCGGCGTCAGCCATGCGGGGCTGGCTTTCGCCCGGGCGTGTGAAGACGTTGACCAGCAGGCCCATGAAAAACTGGTTGACCTGGCGGGCGTCGTCCGGATTGATCAGGGCGAGGGCGGCACGGGCATCACGATTCCACTCCGCGCTTTTGCCTTCGGCGACGCCGCAGCGGGCGCGGAGCAGGAGCAGTTCGACGTTCTTGTCGACCTCGAGCTTGGGCTCAGCGAGGACCTGTCGGGCGGTGGCCACCTCGGGCGGTGTGCGGCTGAGCAGGGAGAGCACGTATCGGCTGGCGACCTGCGGGGAGCGGATCTGCTCCCACACTTTGCTGAACAACTCGCTGGCCTTGGCGAAGTTGCCCCTGGCGCCGTACTCCTCGGCGGCCAGCCGCGTCCACTCGAGGTTGTTGGTGCGTTGCGATCCCTCCTCGATGACTGCCAGAGCCTCATCGCCCCGACCGAGCTGGGCGAGGGAGGCGACCAGCGACTCGCGGAGCTTGAAGTCCCCCGGGTTGAGAGAGAGGCCTTCGCGCAGGGAGGCCAGAGCCAGTTCATCCTCGGAGAGGTTGAAGAGGGTCTCAGCGAGGCGGCGCCGGGCGGGAACCATCGTGGGATCCAGCGCGACGGCCTGCTCGAGGCTTCTCTGGGCGGCGAGCAGCGTCTCTCGCTGAGCGTCGGTGATCTTGGAGCGGTCGGTCAGGTTGAGCTGGCGGAGGGCCAGATCAGCACGAAGGAAGGGAATCTGCGGCATTCGCGGGCTGATGCGCTCGGCGGCGGCGAGGTTCTCGCTGACCTTGGCGGCGTCACCGAGGCCGGCATAGGCCTCTGCACGAAGCAGCGAGATCGACACGGCGGCGACATCATCAGCGGGCTTGATGGGGGCCAGCAGATCGACGGCCTCCTGAGGCTTGTTCGTGCGGGTGAGGCAGTCGGCGATGCGGAGCAGAAGCACGCCGCCCTTTTCGTTGCCGACGCTGTCCAGGGCGCGGCGATAGGCCTGGGCGGCCTCGTCCCAGCGGCCCCGGTTGAAGTGGAAGTCGCCGAGCACGCGGTCCACCGCCATGGTGTCGGGCTTCTGGAACTCGCGACCGGCCATCAGCACGTCCAGAGCGAGCTGGTCGTTGCCGAAGGTGGCGACCACATCGGCAAAGGCGATGTGTTCGGATCCCTCGCGTTTGTCGGCGGGCACGGCTGCGATCATGCGATCGAACACCTGGCGGGCCTCGTCGGATCGGCGGGTTCCGGCGAAGTAAACGGCCTCGAGCGGGAGGACGCCCAATTCGAGGCTGTCGAGCTCCTGCTTGAAGGCCTCGACGCGGTCGGCGGGCAGGTCGGTGCGGGTGCGGGCCTTGGCGATGGAGGCTCGCATCTCCTGGATGGCGGTGTTGAAGTCCTGCCACTGGGCGGTCTGGGCCAGAATGCGAAGGTACTGGAGCGTGTTCTCCTGATTGAACGGTGTCTCGAAGAAGATGCGCCGACGACGCTCCAGGGCCGCTGTGCGATCGCCGAACTCGCTCTCCAGGGCGAGATACATGTCGATGAAGCCGGGTGCGGAGAGGGCGAAATCGCGTCCGGCGCGGGCGACGCGGAGGGCATCCTCCGGTCGGCGGGCGGTGAGATGGGCTCGGGTCAGCTCGATGATGGTCTCAGGGTCATCGGGCTTGATCTGGATCGACCGCTGCAAGGCGGTGACGCCCTCGGCAACCTTCCCGGAGCGGACGCGGAGCGCGCCCAGCACACGCCATGCGGCGGCGTTGAGGGTGTCAAGCTCGGTGACCTGCTGGGCGAGGGAGGCGGCCTCTTCAAGGCGATTCTGAGCGGCGGCGAGGCGGGCGCGGTAGAGCAGGCCGTTGTTGCGGTCGTGGTTGGCGTCGCCGGCGATCTTGGCCAGTCGCTCGGCCTCGGCCCAGTTCTTGGCCGCCAGGGCGTCCTCGAACAGGCGGCCGACGACCAGCGGGTGGTTGGCGTCGATGCCCTTGGCGATCTCGAGCTGCTTGTCGGCCTCCTCGGCGTTGCCGGTCTGGGCGTGGATCACCATTTTGGCCAGCGCCCTGTCCAGCGGTGACCGTCGGGCATCGGCGTCGACCTCGGCGATGGCCGCCTCGACGGTTGCGGGTGCGGCCTTCTGACGGTCGAGCGCGAGGATCCGCGGGTCATTGGGGAATTTCTCGCGGGTGCGGGCGAGGACCTTGTCAGCATCGGCGGTGTCGCCGAAGCCTCGCAGGGCGGTGGAGAGCTGGATGCCGGCCAGCGCGGAGATCAGGGGCGCGTCGACGACCTTCTTGAGTTCGGCGCGGGCCTTCTCGGGGTCGGGCAGCCGGGCGTCGACGAACTTGCGGGCCTCGCTGAGGGCGCGGAAGACGGCGTCGTCGGGCGAGGTGAGCTGCTTGAGATCGGCGGCGATGGCGCGGGCGCGGCCGGCCAGTTCGGAGGCGCCGAGGGCGTCGGCGGACTGAACGGCCTCCTCCGCCAGACGCAACGCGGCCTCCTGGTTGCCCAGTCGGCTCTCGATGTCCGCCAGGGTGATCAAGGGCTGCGGGTCGTTACGGACGGCGACATTCGGGCTGTTGCGAGTGATCTCACGGAGCCTCACGAGCTGGTCGCGGGCGGCTCCGAAGTCGCCCATTTCCATCAGCACGCCGGAGAGCAGGCGAAGCGTTTGAGGATCGTTGCGTCCGACCTTCTCGCTGTGATCGGCAAGCAGGCGGCGGGCGGTGAGGAAGTCACGCTGGAAGACAGCCAGCTGGCCATCGAACTTGAGGAGCTGGTTGGCCAGATCGGTGCGGTTGCCGACGCGCTTGGCGAACTCGTCGCGGAAGGCCTTGGCTGAGTCCACATCCTTGCGGGCGTCGTCGGACTTGCCGGCTGAACGGGACTGCTCGGCCATGGCCAAGGCCAGCGTGGCCCGGGCCATCAGGCTGCTGTCGCGAAGGCTGAAGAGCATCAGGCCGTCGTACGACAGCGGGAGGTCCTTCAGGGCAACGATCTTGCCGTGCCAGTCACTGGTGGCCTGAAGGTTGCCGTTCTGTTCCTCCAGGCGAGCCAGGGCATAGAGCACCAGCACGTCGGCGGGCCGCTTTTGATGGGCGGCGGTCAGCACGGCGATGCCCTGAGCGAGGGCGTCGCGGCCGATGAACTGCACGCCATCGGAGACCACCTGCAGCACATCAAGAGGCTTGACGGCGGCGGGGTCGAGCTTGCCCAGAGCGGTGAGCGCCTGGTTGACGTTGTTGGCGGCGGTGGTGGAGAGTTTCTGAGCGAGGTCCTCAAGCTGTTTGCGGATTTCGGCAGCGCGGGGGCTGTTGCCAAGGGCATTGAACTCGGCGATCAGCCGGGTGCGCTGGGGCGCAGCGGCGACGAAGGCCTCGGTGATCTCCAGCCGGGAGAGCGCCAGCCGGGCGATGGGGCCGGGCTCAGCGGCGTTGATGACGTTCTGCACGATGCCCCGGGTCTGCTCGACCAGGGCGGCGGCTTCGGCGTCGTTGCGATCAGCCCGCATGCGGCCGGCCATGTCGGTCGTCCAGCGGACCAGCGCCAGGGTCGCTGTTTCGTCGGTCGGGTCAGCGGCAATGGCTCGCCGGAGGTCCTCGCCGATGGCGGAGCGTTCGCGGTCGGTCACGTTGGCGCGAAGCTGCATCTGCTCAAGCCGGGCAATCCCGCGGAAGCGGCCGATGATGTCGCGGCCCTTACCGCCCTCGGGGAACAGGCGAAGGGCGTCCTCGGTCTGCGAGGCGATGCGGTCCCACGAACCCAGATCGCCCCCGCCGAGCGTGGCCAGCAGGACCATCGGGTCCAGCAGGCGGCGGTGGGCGGCGACGTCGTCACGCTTGGTCTCGGCGAGTCGGCGGAGGGCGGCGATGTACTCGCGGTTGAACACGTCGACGTATTTGTCGAAGCCCGCGGGCGTCTGCCGCTCCATGGCGGCGACCCAGCGGGTGAGGAACTCGACGTTGTTGGGTTCCTTCTTCACCGCTTTGCCGAACTCGGCGACGGCCTTCTCAACGTCACCGGCGGCCAGGAGTTTCTCGCCCTCGGTGACATTGAACGAGGCGGGCTTGTTGAGCACGCGGACGCCGACGAATGCGACGCCTACGGCGGCGACGGCCAGGCCGGCGCCCAGGATCGCGACGAACTTGGTATTGACTTTCGATGCCATGGATCAATGCTCCGGCGGACGATGCTCGCGAGGGGGTTGGATGGGGTGGTGCGAGAGAAGCGGGCGGTGGCGGCGAGCGGGGGGACGATGGGACGGGGGATTGCGGGGTGAACGGCGGGTGGCGCGGAGGTGGGCGTGGGGGTTGGGCGTGATCGCGTCAGTTGGGGGCGCGGGGGGCGTTCTCGGGTGCGGGGTAGCGGCCGGCCTGCACGTCGGCCCAGTCGGGCACGCACCGCATGATGTCGGGGAGGAGTTCGCCCAGCAGGCTGGAGGCCTCGCGGGCGAGGTCTTCCGGCGTAGCGACGTCCATGCTGGAGACCTGCACCTTGAGGTAGTAGGCGAAGCGGTCGGTGAGGTTGAAGGCCAGCGCGCGGACGCCCTCGGCGTTGGGGACATGTCCGCCATTAGCGATGAAGAAGTAACCGGCGTGCAGGCGGGCGTCGCGCGGGCCGGAGAAGACGCTGACGCGGAGTTGGATGTCCTGCGGGTTGCGGGGCAGACGGATGCGCGACTTGCCGGCGTCGATGGCGGCGGCGGAGGAGAGCGGCGCAGTCAGCAGCAGAGCCCCGTCGGGCGTGACGGCCGACGGATCGGGCTTCCAAGCGTTCGAGTCCAGGGCGAGGGGCATGGTGATCGGAAAGCCCTGGATCGTCCAGCCGGCGCCGGTGACGCAGCGTTCGGGCACGTGCGGCACCGTGTCGATCATGCCGGTGTAGTACGCCAGATGCAGTTCCAGCCGCACGGGCCGCTGGCCGGGCTGGACATCGCGGCGAACATAGAAGCGGGTGAGGTAGTTGCCGGTGCCCAGTTCGTCGACCATCTCCTGGCTGAGAACCACGTCCTTGCCGATGCGCTGCCAGGAGGCGGTCTCAGCCGGTACGGCGGCGACGCGGCGGTTGTTTTCGGGCTGGATGGCCTCTTTGCGGAGCTTGACGCCCATGGCGGCGACGGCGGCGTTGAGTGTGAGCGTGGACAGCAGCAGCACGCCCATGGCGGCGGCGAAGGCCGGGCTGGTCAGGGCCTTCCAGCGGAGCGGGGCGGGCTGCGCGGGGGTGATGGCCGGCTTGTCCGTCTCAGCGTCGTCAACGACGATGCGGTTGAGCGTCCAGACCATGCCCAAATAGAGGAAGAACGCGGGCACCAGCAGCAGGGTGCCGACGAGCATGTGGCTCTGGCCCTCGGCCAGCTTGGGGTCCTGCAGCGTGAGCACACCCAGCACGGTTACCCGGATGACATTCATCAGCACGGCGACCGGAACAGCAAGCACCAGCAGGGCGGTCCGCTGCCACCAGTGCCTGGCACCCACCAGGGCCACCGCCACGCCCAGGGCCATGAAGGCGATGACCATCCGCATTCCGCTGCAGGCCTCGGCGACATTGAGCGGGACGACGCCGTTGGGCGTGGAAACTTCCAACTGGTTGCCGGCGACGGCGGTCTCGATGCCGAGCATGTTCAGCAGGGCCCAGGCACCCTGGGAGGCGACGAGCTGCAACTTGAAGGTGACCAGGATCATCACCTGCTCTGAGACGGTGACGCCGAAGGCCAGGAAGGCGATGGGGAGGAACGCGAGCCTGGTGATGCGGGGCCCGCACAGCAGCAGGACCACGCCGAAGATGACCAGGATCATGGCCCAGCCCTGAGCCATGTGGTTGCTCAGGCCGCTGATCTGGAACAGGGCATAGGCGGGCACGCCCAGCGCGACGGGCAGCAGACCGGCCCAGCAGGTGGTGGGGCGGATGCGGGCGATATCCAGTCGTCGCTGCCAAAGCAGGTAAATGCTGATGAGCGGCACGAGGTAGGCGTGGGACCAGTCACCGCTGTCGCGGCTGAAGCGGTGCTGCTGCACCAGAAAGAACCAGAACAGGGCGCAGATGCCCAGGGTGAGCAGGACGGCCCTGGCCCACGCGGTGGGGCCTGCAAGGATGGCAGGCGGGAGGACGATCGGCGGAGCGGGCGCAGTGACAGCGGGAGGCATGGGTACGGCGGCGACTTGTGCCGGGACAGTCGTCAAGCGGCGGTCTCTCCTCGGCCGGCTGGGCCGGAAGTCGGTGTTCTGCGGCTGGCGAGGACAACCATGACCAACCGGAAGCTCCTACGCGAGGGGGGCGGACGGGTTCAACCCGAGCGGCACAAGCTGCCGAACGGGACGGCCGGCGACCATCCGGGGTGATGGTCGTGCCGCGGCGGACAGCAAACAGGTGCCGTCCGCGGGGAGTGTCGGCTCCGGCGAACCCCAGTCTGGAGCCCGGAGATCGGCCGGGAGCAAACGCGGCTGCAGAGCGGGGCGAACGCCTCAGCCCTTGAATGACCACCGGGGAGGCGAAGGCCTCCCCGGGTTATGCGGTCGCAACGAGGTTCAAGCCAGATCGACGGAAGGGCCGCGCGGACGGATCAGAAGCCGCCGGTGCCCTGGTTCTGGGGGCCAAAGACATCGAAGCCGAAGTTGCGGTCGAGGATGAAGCCGAATCCGTAGCTGGCCCGGAGCCCCTGGCGGACAACCGCCAGCGGGAAGGCCCAGAAGTTGCTGCCGACGTTCACGCGATCATCGGCCTTGAGCAGGATGTCGGGCTGGGTGCCCTCTTCGATGGCCCGCAGGTTCACGCGAACCATGGCCTGACGATCGGGGCCGACGAAGCGGATGATGTCCACGCGCTCGGGGATGGCCAGCGAGCCCAGGCCGCCGGCGGAGACGACGGCGCGGGTCAGAGTCAGTTTGCCGACCGCCGGGAGCGTGTACGGGCCGGGGCGGTTGACCTGGCCGCCCATGTACACAAGCCCTTCGGAGGCCGAGGGCACGCGAATGACGTCCCCCGGACGGATGACGATGTTGTGGGCGGCCGACCCGGCCAGCAGCGGGGCCAGGGGCACCTCGATAACGCGCTGGGTCAGCAGGTCGCTCGGACGCTGCCCGCCGGAGCCGGCACCCGTCCCAGCCTGGGCGGCGTCGCCGGGAGTGCCGCCGGCGGTCTGCACCCACTGACCGTTGACAAACTGCCAGCCGCCGGAGCCGCTGCCAGAGGCGGGATTCGTGCCGACCGGGCGGTCGTCAACCAGATCGATCGGCGGCTTGCTCGCGGGTTGAACGGCAGCGGCCGACCCGGCAGCGGGTTCGTTGGAGAAGACCGTCGGCGCGGCCTTGCCGTCCTTGGGCTTGCTCAACTCGTCGATCAGGTCCAGGAGATTCTCGCCGCCCTTGCCGGGGGCTGGGGGGCCGCCGGGGGTGCCGGTGGCGGGCTTGGCCGGGGCGGCGTCGGGTTGAACCGCCGGACGCCCGCGACCTGTGACCACATCGGAAAGCGGGATCTGGCGGATGACGTAGACGTACTCGACGGTTTCGGCGAAGCGGCCGGCCTCGGAGAGGGCTTCGAGCAGTCGATAGTCGGGGCGACGGATCTGGTACACGCCGGGCTGGCCGACGCCGCCGAGGACGTTGTACGTCAACCGGCGACGGGTACGAACGACGACGGTGACGTTGGCATTCTCCAGGATCTTGGCGTCGCGCAGGCTCTGGGCGATTCGCTGCTGCGCAGCCTCAGCGGTGGCATTGTCGACGTACACCGGTGGGATCTGCGGCACTTCAAGGAAGCCGCGGGCGTCAATCTCGCGTTCGAAGCGTTCGGGACGCTGATCACCGAAAAGATCCTGGATTTCCACTTCCACCAAGTCGCCCGGCCCGAGGCGGTAGGCCTCGATCTCCGGGATGAGATCCTCGGGCTTGATCTGGCTGCGCTCAATGCCCTGATTCACAGGACCTTCAACTGCGGCCAGGCGATCCAGCACTGGCACGACCGTCGGGGTCTGCTCCCAGCGCCCGGTGATCGACGGGTCGATGAAACTGTCGGTCTCGCACCCGGCGAGGGCAGCGACAGTGGCCGCCATGCCGGCCAGAGTGAACACGCGGCGAGCGCGGCTGCGGGAGAAGGGTGAGCGGTAGCTGCCCCGGGGGTGCATCACGGTCGAACTCCTTGGTCCAACTGTCCCACTGGAAGTGGGATGTAATCCTTCTAAAGTCCAAACGAAACCGTCAAGTTCAACACCGTCGCCCCATGGGTGGGGATCTGGTGAAGCATAGCGGCGCAGGTTAGCAACCCAGAACCTCGGTCAGGAAGACTTGCGCCCTCAGTGCAGGGGGGCCATGCAGCGATCAGCTGCATAGAGGCTTGCGTATGCAATCCTGCTCAGCTTGTCGAGGGTGTTTCGGTCCGGCGGGCGAGAGCGCGGCACAAATCGACGCGATCGGGTGATTCTGGCCGGGCGGGGGTTCTGGGGCACAACCGCTGCCGGGATCAGGGCGGGCAGCTTCTTACACTGTGCCGATGTCTTCGACGCCTCCCAGTGCTCCCGCAGGAACCCCGGATCTGGTCAATGAGGGCGTGCGTCGCACGCTGGCGCGACACCCGCGCCCTGCCGGCGGTGATCCGGTGAAAAACCTCGATGCGCCGGTGGTGAGCCTGTCTGGAATGGTCCTGAACAACAGTGGCGGTGCTGAGACGCTGGCGCCCAAGCGCAAGCCGGACTGGCTGCGGGCCAAGGTGCCGGGCGGGCCGGGGTACACGCGGCTGAAGAACATCATGACCGAGCATCGGCTGTTCACGGTGTGCGAGGAGGCGGGCTGCCCGAACATGGGTGAGTGCTGGTCGCGCGGGGTGGCGACGATCATGATCCTGGGGGACACGTGCACGCGGGCGTGCGGCTTTTGCAACGTGAAGACGGGCCGTCCGGCGACGCTTGACAAGGACGAGCCCCGGCGGGTTGCCGAGAGCCTGTCCTTGATGGGCCTGAAGCATGTGGTGATCACATCGGTGAACCGCGATGAACTGGCCGACGGCGGGGCGGGTATCTGGGCTGAGACCATCGTGCGTTCCAAGGCGGCGTGCCCGGAGATGTCCATCGAGGTGCTGATCCCGGACTTTGAGGGCAACTGGCCGGCGCTGCAGATGGTGATCGATGCGCAGCCGCACATCATCAACCACAACCTCGAGACCATCCGGCGGATGTATCCGGCGGTGCGGCCGAGCGCCAAGTTCGACCGCTCGCTGGAACTGCTGCGGCGGGTGAAGGAGGCGGGCGGGGTGGCCAAGACGGGCATCATGGTCGGCATCGGCGAGCGCGACGAGGAGGTGCTGGCGCTGCAGGACGATGTGCTGGCGGCGACCGCGACGGCCAACGGCGCGTGCGACATTCTGACCATCGGGCAGTACCTGCAGCCGACGCGGAACCACCTGCCGGTGGACCGCTTTGTTCACCCGGACGTGTTTGCGATGTACAAGCAGCAGGGGCTGGCCAAGGGCTTCCGCGTGGTCGAGAGCGGGCCGATGGTGCGATCCAGCTATCACGCCGATCACCAGGCCGACGAACTGACCAGCATCCTGCGGGAGCGTGCCGATCGCGCCTGAGGCCCTGAAGCTTGAAGGTCGCTGCCCCTGGCCCCGCAACGAGCTGGACCTGGCGTACCACGACCGCGAGTGGGGGGTGCCGGTGCACGATGACCGGCTGCTGTTTGAGATGCTGTGCCTTGAGGGGGCGCAGGCGGGGCTGTCGTGGGCGACGATTCTGGCCAAGCGGGAGAACTACCGCCGGGCCTTTGCCGGCTTTGCGATGGAGAAGGTGGCGGCGTTCACCGAGGCGGATGTCCGCCGGCTGGTGGGCGACGCGGGGATCGTGCGGCATGAGGGGAAGATCCGCAGCGTGATCGGCAACGCGCAGGCGTGCATAGACCTGCAGCGGCAGCATGGTTCACTGGATGCGTACCTGTGGCGGTTCGTCGGCGGGTCCCCGATCCTCCGGCGGCCCCGCTCGATGGCCGAGGTGCCGACAAGCACGGCTCATTCAGACGCGATGAGCGCCGCGCTGAAGCGGGCGGGGTTGAAGTTCGTCGGCTCGACGATCTGCTACGCGTTCATGCAGGCGGTGGGGATGGTCAACGACCACGTGGCATCGTGCCCGTGCGGGCCGGATTCGGCCGGGGGGCGGGGGAAGTAAAAACGCCGGCCCAGAGCGGACCGGCGTTCGGGGTGGGCGTGTTGGTTGCGATCGAACTCAGCGCCGTGCGACGGCGCCGGTGGGACGAACCACCGGCTCGGTCGGGGCGGGGCGGGCGGCCTTGCGGATGGCGACGGCGATGCCGGCGGCGTCGTACCCGGCCAGGGCCATCTGCTTGGCGCGGCTGTCCTGGTAGATCCAGGAATCGGGCAGGCCCAGCTTGGTGATCAGGCCGGCGTTGGCGCCCGCCTCGGCGGCCGCCTCGACCACCGCAGCGCCGAAGCCGGCGACCACGCTGTGGTCCTCGACGGTGATGATGGGCACCTCGCGGGCCAGCAGGGCGGTGATCAGGTCGATGTCCACCGGCTTGGCGAAGCGGGCGTCGTAAACGGCGACGCGGTGGGTGCCGGCGACCATGTCGGCGGCGGCCATGGCGTCAATCGCGCAGGTGCCGAAGGCCAGCACGGCGACGTCGGGCACGCCCGAGCCGTTGTTGCCGGGGCCGTCGAGATCGAACTGCGGGGTCAGGCAGCGGGCCTTGCCGAGCACGAACGGCGGGCACGGCTCGGAGGCGAAGCGCTCGGAGCAGTTGTCGCGCGGGTAGCGGACCGAGGAGAGGCCCTCCTCGTAGCTGCGCATGAACTCCAGACAGGCCTTGAGGCTGGGCTCGTCCATGGCGGCCATGATGGCGGCCTTGGGCAGCACGCGGAGAATGGCCACATCGCAGAAGCCGTGGTGCACGGCGCCGTCGCCGCCGACGAGGCCGGCGCGATCGAGGCAGAGGCGAACGGCCAGCCCCTGCAGGCTGACCTCCTGGAAGCACTGGTCGAAGGCCCGCTGCAGGAAGGTGGAGTAGACGGCCATGAAGGGCTTCAGGCCGGTCTTGGCCATGCCCGCCATCATGTCCAGCGCGTGGCTCTCGCAGATGCCGGTGTCGAAGGTGCGATCCGGGAAGCGGGCGAGCGCCTTGGAGATGCCGGTGCCGTCGGGCATGGCGGCGGTGGCGGCAACGATCTTGCCGTCGCGGGCCATCAGGTCCGCCATGGCGTCGCCGAAGGCGGAGGTGAAACTGCGGCCGTCGCGCTTGAGTTCCACGCGGCAGCCTTCGCTCTCCAGGGCGGGCACGACCGCGGAGTCCGGGTCGGGCACCACGCTGAACGCGGGCGGGCTGTGGAAAGTGCTCGAGTCCTTCTCGGCGAAGGGAATGCCCTTGCCCTTGACGGTCTTGACATGCAGGACCATCGGGCGGTCGAAATTCCTGGCCTCGGTGAGGTGCTGGATCAGCGTGGGGAAGTCATGCCCGTCGATCGGGCCGATGGTGACCAGGCCGAAGTGCTCGAACCAGGCGCCCTCGTTGATGACCGCCTTCATGCCCTCGCCCATCTTGTGGTACACGTCGTGCATGACGTGGCCGCCGGGCACGCCCTTGAGGATCTCGCGGGCCTTGGACTTGAAGTCCTTGTAATGAGCGCTGGTGCGGAGATGATCGAAGTAGCGGGCGATGGCGCCCTGCGGCTTGGAGATGCTCATGCCGTTGTCGTTGAGCACCACCAGGAACTGCCGCTTGAGCGTGCCGGCGCCGTTGAGGCCCTCCATGGCGACGCCGTTGACGATCGAGGCGTCGCCGATGATGGTCGCCACGCGACGGCCGTTGGGGGTGGTCTGCGGGTCGAACCCCTCGCGGTTGAGGCTGTCGCCCCGGGCCATGCCCACCGCCGTGGAGATGCCCGTGCCGGCATGTCCGACACTGAACAGGTCGTAGTTGCTTTCGCGGGGCTCTGGGAAACCGGCCATGCCGGCCCCGGTTCGCAACCCGGCGAGCATGTGCTGACGACCAGTCAGGAGCTTGTGCGGGTAACACTGGTGGCCCACGTCGAACAGCAGGCGGTCCCACGCGAAGTCGAACACGTAATGCATGGCGATGGTCAGTTCGACCACGCCCAGATTCGGCGCCAGGTGGCCGCCGGTCTTGGAGACCTGACGGCTGATCGCCTCACGGATCTCCGCGGCCACTTCCGGCAACTGGTCAATGGACAGCTGACGGAGGTCGGCCGGCGAGGCGATGCGCTGCAGAATACCCATGTACGAACTTCTCCCGAAAATGTCGTCGAGCCGTTGCTCACATGTTAGTCACGGCCGGTCATCCTCTGTTTGGGGGGCGCCGGTTGTCGGACCACGAACTGAAAGGTGTCACTTGGTGCGAACGGCCAAGAAGCGAGCAAGGTTCGCCAAATGCTGGCCGGCAGCGCCGAAAGTGGCGACGGCGGCTTCCGCTCGGGCGAGCAGGTCCGAGATCGCCCGCTGCGAAGCGTCCAGACCGAGAACGCCGGGATACGTCAGTTTGCCAGCGTCGATGTCCTTGTTGCTCTTCTTGCCCAGGTGCTCGGTGGTCTGGGTGACGTCCAGCACATCGTCAACGATCTGGAACATCAGGCCCACCGCGTCGCCGTACTGGGTGATCAGGGCGAGCCGACGCGAGGCTTCCTCGGCGGAGACGCCCAGATCGGCTAGAGCACACATGGCACCCATGCGGCAGCTGGCGCGGATGAGGGCGCCGGTCTTGTTGACGTGGATGAGTTCAAGCCGGCCGCGGCCTTCGAGGCCGGCGGGAAAGCCGCCGAGGGTGTCGTAAATCTGGCCGGCGATCATGCCGGTGGTTCCGACGGCCAGCTCGCTCATGAGATCGCGGCCCAGTCTCGGGTCGGCGACTTTCTCGCAGAGAAGCTGGAAGGCCAGATTGAGCATGGCGTCGCCGGCGAGGATGGCCATGGCCTCGCTGGTATGGCGGTGCAGGGTGGGGCGACCCCTGCGCAGGTCGTCATCGTCCATCGCCGGAAGGTCGTCGTGCACCAGGCTGAACGCATGGACCAGTTCAACGGCAGCACCGGCCGGAAGGCTGATTTCGCCGGGACCGCCCACGGCCTGGGCGGCATACCAGGCAAGGATCGGGCGGAGCCGCTTGCCGCCCCCGAGCAGGGCGTAGCGGACGGCCTCGCGGAGGTTCTCGGGAACGGCCATCTCGGCCGTGAAGCGATCCAGATAAGTGTCGATCGCCGTCACCGTCTCCATCGCGGGGGTTCCTGCAGGATTCACTTCAACCTTGACGGGCTTTGCATGACCAATCACCGCCATGGGGGGATCTCTTTCTTTGGCGAGGGCGCGGGATCAGACAGCAGGTCCGGAGCCACTGCTCCGATCGGGCTCAGCGGCCCTCCTGCACCTTGAGCAACTGGTAGATTTCAGAAGGCGATCCGGCGGCGTAGATCTGCTCGCGGAACTCGTCCATCTGCATGAGGCGGCTGACGCGGGCCAGAGCCTGAATGTGATCGCTGGTGCGATCCGGCGGGCTGGCCAGCAGCATGATGAGCTTGACGGGGCGGCCGTCGATAGCCTGAAACTCGATGGCTTCGGCCGGCTTGCCGATGGCCATGGCCAGACCGGCGACGCCGGCGCACTTGCCGTGCGGGATGGCCAGCCCGTGCCCGATGCCGGTGGTCCGCGTCTGCTCGCGGGCCCACACCGCGTCTTTCAGGGCGGTGGCGTCGGTCACACGCCCGGAGGCGGCCAGGGCGTCGACCAATTCATCGATAGCGCCCTTCTTGTCGGTGGCCTTCAGCGGCGCCCGGATGGCCTCGAGTTGCACGATGTCCAGCAGGTTCATTCAGCCTTCGCCTTGATCACGTATCGGGTCGGTCGACGGGCCTGACGCGGTGTGCCGGGCAGGGCGTCTGTCGCCGGGGGGGTGAGCAGCGACGCAGGACTGTATGGTCCGGCGTTCCTGTCGGTGCTTGGGCACCGGGAGTGCGGAAGGGTGTCCTTCGGCGAAGCCCGGGAGTCACCGAAGCGACCGGCCGATCGGTCCAGGTATGGGGGCAACCTGTCAATTGGCCACCAGTACGGCCGAGAACGCACCGTCGCGCCACTGGCTGACCGGTTGCGAGCCGCCTCCGGTGGGCAGTTGCAGGCCGTCATCGACCACCCGCAGGCCCAGCTCTCGTTCGGCCCACAGCACCATCTCTTCGTTCTCGCGGTCGTCCAGGCTGCACGTCGCGTACAGCAGGCATGCGCCGGGCCGGGCCGACAGCAGCCCGCGTCCCTGGCGGAGGATCTGCCGCTGGATCTCCAGCAGTTCGCCGATGGAGCGGTCGTCGTGCCGGTGGCGGGCCTCGGGGCGGCGGGCCAGCACGCCGGTGTTCGAGCAGGGCACGTCCAGAAGCACCGCGTCGCAGGCGCCGGCGAAGGCGCCCCAGTCGGCGGTGTCGACCACCTTCACCCGCGGATGGTTCTCAAAGGCGGTCCGCAGCACGCTCCGGCGGCGGTCGTCGATGTCGCTGGCGATCACGGTGGTGTCGGGCAGCGTCACCGACAACTGGCGGGTCTTGGTGCCTTGGCCGGCGCACAGGTCGGCCACCGTGCCCAGGGTCACGCCGTGCTCGCGGGCGTAATCGGCCAGACGCATGACCGCCAGGCTGGAGGAGGCATCCTGCACCCAGGCGCCGGTGCGGGCCAGCAGCGGTGTGAGTTCGGCGTGGGGGCCGATGAACACCGCGTGCCCGGCGGCGGCGTGCGCTTCAAGCAGGGTGGGATGGCTGGTGAGCACGCCGGGGCCGCAGGCCAGCAGGTTGAGTACCACGGGGGCGTCGCTGCAGGCGTGCTGGGCGAGCCGGACGGTCTCGTCCTCGCCGAACTGGGCTGAGAAGCGGCGCAGCAACTGCTCGGGCACGCCGGAGGCAATGGCCAGTCGACGGAGGCGGTCTTGAGGCAGGCTGATGGTGCGGATGACCCGGGCCGTGCCGTCGGGCAGCATCAGTTCGTCGATGGCTTCATCGAACGGCCGCCGCGGCGGGGCAGGGGGGGCGGGCGGTGCCGCAGGCGGGGCGTGAGCAGCGGGCGCCGATGGTGCGGCCAAGGCGTCGGTCGGCTCAGGTGCATCCGCGGAGGCGGGAAGCGCGATCGTGCCGCCGCCCCGGCCTTCGACCATCTCTTCAACCCGGCGCAGCACCGCGTTGACCAGTCCGCCGGCGCCGGCCCGCACCCGCCACTTCACCCAGTCCACCGCGTGGTTGATGGCGGCGTAGCCGGGTACGCGATCCAGCAGCACGATCTGTGCGGCGCCCACCAGCAGGGCGGCACGCACCTCGGGCTGCAGGCCCGAGAGCGGCTTGGAGAGCTTGCTCTCCAGCAGATAACCCAAGGTGAGCCACCGCTTGGCGACCTGATCGACGATGGCGTGCATCAGGCCGGCATCGCGCGGGTCCAAGCCCTCATCGCTGACGGCGGTGGCTTCCAATCGCGGAAAGGCCTGGGCATGACGAGCCACCGCTTCCATGGCGCGATCGCGGGCTTCATCGCGGACGCGACGTTGTGGCCGGGGGCCGAAATCACCCCTGGGGCCGCCGGGGCCGCCCGGTCCGCCCGGTCCGCCCGGTCGAGGGCCGCCGGGCCGACCACCGGGTCGGCCACCTGGCCGGCCGCCCGGTCGGCCGCTGGGTCGGCCACCGGGGCCGCCACCGAAGGATCGCCGCGGGGCACCCGGTCCGCCGAAGTTGCCCGGCCCGCCCGGCCCGCCACCACCGCCCGGCTCGCCACCACTGCCCGGCCCGCCACCACTGCCCGGCCCGCCACCGCTGCCCGGCCCGCCCCGGCCCGGCCCACCGGGCCGTCCTGAACGGCCGAAGCCGCCGGGCCGACCGGAACCGGGTCGACGGGGACGGCCGCCTGGGCCGCGAGCACTGGAATGACCAAAGCCGGAATCGTTCATCGGCCACTGTACCGCGTTGAAGCCAACGATGCGGGCGTGTCCGAAGCGCAGCCCGCCATTGTGCCCCGCAGCCGTCCTCGTCGTCGCTCTGCCGATCCCTTCGGGGCATCGGGGTTCCTGGCGGGCATGCGGATTCGCAAGAAACTGATCGTTCTGCACACCGGCTTCTCGTTGCTGCTGGTGGCGTTGCTGATCGTGGTGCTGCAGCCGCCCCTGCAGAGGATGATCGAACAGTCCGAGCAGCACGAGGCGGAACTGGCGGTGAAACTGATGGCGGCCGGCGGGGGTGGATCGGCGGTGCTGGCGACGCCGCTGCCGCCGGGCGTGCGGCTGATTCCTGCCAGCGACCCGGCGATTCGGCCCGAAGATCTGCAGCGTGCCCGGGCTGAGCCCGGCCGGGTGGTGCTCTCCACGCTGGCCAGCGAGACCACGGTGGCGATGCTGGCCCTGCCCAGCCCGGCTGCGGGCGGCCCGGTCCCGGCGGTGGAGGTGATCGGTGTGGCGGTGCGGCTTGAGGAAGCCCGGCAGTCGGTGGTGAACCTGTATGTGCTGGTGATTCTGGCATTGCTGGCGGTGTACGCATTGATCGCAGCGGCGCTGGAGTTGTTCGTGCTGCCCCGGCACGTGTACATGCCCATCGGGGAGATCCTGCGGGCCGACCGCGCCGTGCTGGACAACCGGCACGAGGAGGAATTGGTCGACGAGCGGCTGATCCCCGCGGACGAACTGGGCGCCATCATGAGGTCGCGGAACGCCACCGTGAGCACGATGCGTCGGCACGAGGCGGCGCTGGCGCAGGCGGCCGAGGACCTCAAGCGGAAGAACCACCTGCTGGAGACGGTGCGGCGGAACCTGGCCGACGCCGACAGGCTGGCCTCGCTGGGCGTGATGTCGGCCGGCCTGGCGCACGAGATGAACACGCCGCTGGCGGTGGTGAAAGGGCTGGCCGAGAAGGTGGCCCGGGGGCAGCCGCTCGGCGATTCTGAGAGCGAGCTCATGCTGCGGGTGGTCGGCCGGCTGGAAAAACTCAGCGAATCGCTGCTGGATTTCGCCCGCGTGCGTCCGCCGGCGATGGCGGTGGGCAGCGTGCGCGAGATGGTCGAAGAGGCGTGGATGCTGGTGCGGCTGGACCGTCAGGCCACCCGCGACATCACCCTGCACAACACGGTGCGGGAGGGCACCACGGTGCGGTGCGACCCCGACCGCATCGTGCAGGTGCTGGTGAACCTGCTTCGCAACGCCGCCGACGCGATGCTTGACCCGCCGGCCGCCTTCGAGCAAAGAGGGTTGCCGACGCTGGCGGTGGAACGGGCGATCTTCGTGACTGCGGAGATTGAGCGGCGAGGCGACCGGCCGTGGATGGTGGTTCGGGTCTACGACCGTGGGCCCGGGCTGGATCAGGCCATCGTCGAACGGCTGTTCGAGCCGTTCGCGTCAACCAAGCTCGACGCGCGGGGCACCGGGCTGGGGCTGGCGGTCTCTGAGGGCATCGCCCGCGAGCACGGCGGCACGCTCACCGCCCGGAACATCGCCGAGCAGGACCGGGCCGTCGTTGGCCAGCCGTGCGAGCGGCCCACCGGGGCGGTGTTTGAACTGACCCTGCCTGCTTAGCGGCAAGTGTGGGAGAAGAAGAGGCGGGGTGGGCAGGAGTGGGTGGGGGTGTGAGGATGGAGCGATCCGAGCAAGGTGTTCAGACGTACCGCGAGCAGACCACGCAATGAGTGCACCGATCCCCTTGTTGACAATGGCGCACCTGTTCACCCTGGCGCGAACCCCCTCGGGCATCGAGCCGACGATCCCTCGTCTGCCCGATCCGCCCATGCTCGAGCGGGTGGCGCTTGAGGACCCGTGGCTGACCATCGGCGGGCTTGCCGCCGTCGGGCTGGTGGTGTGCGTGATGCTGCTGCGACAGGCACGAGGCAGGCCCGCAGCGGTGGTGGCGGCGGTGGTGTCGGCGGCAGTGGGGGGGCTGGCGGCCAGCGCCAGCCTGGTGACCACCCAGCGAGAGCATCTGATCGACCTGTCAAGGAGTTTCATCGACGCGGTGGCGACCGGCCAGGCCGACCCGGCCGTGCGGCTGCTCAGCCCGGATGTGGACGCGCTGATCCTCGGCCGCTCGGTGGAGACCTCCCCGGAGCGGATCGGCCGATTCGTCAGCCGCGAGATGAACGGCACGTGGAAACTCCGCGAATACAGCCTGTCGCGGCTGGCGGCAAGCATCGACGGCCCGAACGTCGCCCGCACGCAGATGCGTGCCCGGGCGGTGCCCGAAGTGACGGCGTTCCCCAACGGCAGTTGGTGGATCCTGCACTGGCGGAAGGACCCCGGCCAGGACTGGCGGATCAGCCGGATTGAGGCCCAGCAGATCGACGGGGTCGGCGGGGCCTTCAACCCCGGCCTGTAGTGCCCCGTCCGGATCCCCCGGGGGCCAGCAGCCGCTGCCCACAGCCTACAGCCCCCGGCTCACAGCCCCGTGGCGTCTCTCTCCTTCCGCCCTGTTGAACCCCGGCAGCAGGGATGCGACTAAACTTGGCGGTTCCAGCACCACAGCCGGTTGTGCCGATGTTCTCTGCCGGTTTTCCGGGGGAGCCTTCAGGCCCGGTTGCCGGGTGTGCCTGAGGGTTTCGCCAAAGCCAGTTCGCGAGGATCGCGAACGCTGCTCGCTGCTCCGGAAGGCCCGGGGCCGGGCAGGGTGAATCGGGATGAGCGCTGCACCCTGCGTTGCCAGGCCCGATGCCGATGACAAGGAAGGTCACCATGCTTCAGTCCCAAACTCCCCGCATTTCCTCCCGCGCCAGCGCGTCTCCGACGCTCAACCGTCGTACCCAGTATCTGGCCATCGCCGGACTGCTGGGGCTGGTGGTGCTGGTCGCCGGCGTGGTCCTGCTGCTCTCCCGCATCGGCGGTGGCGGTTCGGCCAACATTCCCGCGACCGATGTTGCTGCGGCCGATGCCGCGGCTCCGGCGCCCGCTATTGCGGCCCCGGCTATTCCGGCCCCCGCGCAGCCCCCGGCGGTTGCAAGCCCGACAACTCGGGCCGCCAACCTGCCCGCGGCACCGGCCTCGGCACCGGCACCGGCCTCGGCACCAGCCTCGGCACCGGCCTCGGTACTGGCCGCTGTCCCGGCAGCGGCGCCCGCTGCAACTCCGGCTGGCGGTCCCACGGCCCCCCCGGCCATGCCCGCTGCTTCGCCCGACAAGGACGCAGCGACCGGCCTGCCGGTGGACCTGCTCAAGCAGATTGAGTCGGGCAACCAGGCCATGGCGGCGGGCAACCTGCTGGAAGCCCGCACCATCCTCAACCGGGCTCTGTTCGACGGCCGCCTTCCGGCCAACGAGCGTCGCGCTCTTCGCCAGCAGTTGCAGACCATCAACGAGACGCTGGTCTTCAGCCCGGCGGTTTCGCCCAACGATCCGCTGTTCGCCCGTCACACCGTGCGGTCGGGGGACAATCTGACGATCATCATGCGGCAGCAGGCCCCGATCGTCGACCGTCGGTTCCTTGCCCGCATCAACCGCATGGCCAACGAGAATGCCCTGCGGGTGGGCCAGACCATCAAGTTCCCACGTCAGCCGTTCCACGCCATTGTGCACAAGAACGACTACCGCATGGACGTCTACATGGGCCCGCCGAGCATGGACTTTTCCGCCGGCCGCGTCGGCCCGGATGGCCAGCAGGCCGACTGGACGTTCATCCGCAGCTTCAAGGTTGGGCTGGGTGAGAGCAACGGCACGCCGGAGGGCCTGTTTGTGGTCCGCCCGGCCAGCAAGCTGGTCAACCCCCGTTGGGTGAACCCCCGGACCGGCGAGGTGTTCGAGGCCGACGATCCGAAGAACCCCATCGGCGAGTTCTGGGTGGGTCTGGACGGCGCCGACGAGCGGACCCGCCTGTTCACCGGGTACGGCATCCACGGCACCACCGAGCCGGAGTCGGTCGGCCAGCAGCGGTCCATGGGCTGCGTGCGGCTGCTGCCCGACGATGTGGCGATGGTCTACGAACTGCTCGCCGAGCGGGTGAGCACGGTGCAGATTATTCCGTGATATCGGAATATTCTGTGGGGCCCATTGGATGGCCCCGCCTGACCGAGGACGAAGATTCCCGCTATCATCTTGGCCCGGTGTTTCGTCGCCTGGAGGCCGAGCAACTGTGCCGCGCGTGCGGCCGCTGCGTCCAGGCAACCCCATGACGAAACCGGCATTCGAGGTTCGCATGTCCCAGTTCAACCGCTTCGGCACGACGGCAAAGGTGAAGGTGGCCCGCAAGACGGCCGCCGGCAAGATGTTCGTGGACTACAAGGACGTGGACAAGCTGCGTCGCATGATGTCCCCGAACGGCAAGATTCACGGCCGCAAGCGTCTGCAGACCTCCGCCGGCGAGCAGCGGATGATCGCCCAGGCGATGAAGCGGGCCCGCTACATGGGTCTGCTGCCGTACACCTCGGCCACCCTGTAATCTGGCTGGTGCGGCCTCGGCCGCACTGAAGCAGACCGGGCTGAGCATTCAGTTTGAGTCCAAGCGGCTGACCTTCGGGTCGGCCGCTTGTCGTTTTGGCGTCACCGCCACACGTTTGGGGGAATGTTGGGATTTTGTCGGAGGGAAGGTGTGTGTTTGGGTGAAACTCTGGTATCCTGCGGTAGACATGATCGCACGCTGCCAGTCGTATCTGCTTCACGGCATTGACGCTCTGCCCTGCGAGGTGGAGGTGGACATCGCCGACCTGACCAGTGGTGATGGCGAGTTTGGCAGCGAGGGCGGGGGCGGCCCAAAGGAACTGGTGGTGGGGCTGCCGGATGCGGCGGTGAAGGAATCGCTGCAGCGGGTGAAGGCGGCGCTGGCCAACAGCGGGTACGCCTTCCCGCAGGGCCGCACGGTGGTGAACCTGGCCCCGGCGGATGTTCGCAAGGAGGGGCCGCTGTACGACCTGCCGATCGCGGTGGGGATTCTGCTGGCCCGAGGCGTGATCAGTGAGAAGGCGGGCGGGGCCTCGATGGGCAAGGCGGGCAAAGGCCGGCCATCGGTGGCGGTGCTGCGTCAGGCGGGGGCCAAGTCGGGCGTTGGCGGGCGTGGTGCGTCCTCGCCGCCGCCGGATGAGGGCACGCTGGAGGCAGATCTGGCGGCGCTGGACGCCAGCGAGCCGCTGCCTCAGGAGACGCCGGATGTGCGGCGCTACCTGATCGCCGGGGAGCTCGCGCTGGACGGGCGAGTGCGGCCGGTGAAGGGGGTGATTCAGATGGCGGCCCTGGCGCGGGCCAATGGCTTCGCGGGGGTGATCGTGCCGGCGCAGAACGCCGCCGAGGCCAGCGTGGTGCCGGGGATCGAGGCCATCGGCGTGAGCAGTCTGGTGGAGGTGGTGGGGCTGCTGACCGGGCGGCTGGAGATCACGCCCCATCCGCCGGTGGACATTGCAGCGTTGCTGCAGCAGGCGGTGACCGATGTGGACTTTGCTGATGTGCGCGGGCAGGAAGCGGTCAAGCGGGCGATCGTGGTGGCGGCCGCCGGCGGGCACAACCTGCTGATGCTCGGCCCGGCGGGCACGGGCAAGAGCATGATGGCCAAGGCGCTGGCGGGCGTGTTGCCGCCGCTGCACCCTGATGAGGCCATCGAGATCACGCGGATCTACTCCGCTGCGGGCATGCTGCAGCCGGGGACGGGGCTGGTGTCGATGCGGCCGGTGCGAACGCCGCACCACACCGCGTCGGGGGCGGCAGTGATCGGCGGCGGGCAGGTGCCCAAGCCGGGCGAGGTGAGCCTGGCGCACCGGGGCGTGCTGTTCCTGGATGAACTGCCCGAGTTCCCGCGTGATGTGCTGGAGACGCTGCGGCAGCCGCTGGAGGACCACGTGGTCACCATCGCCCGCTCGCACTCGGCGGTGCGCTTCCCGGCCAACTTCATGCTCGTCGCCGCCATGAACCCCACCCCCCGGGGCGATCTGCCCACCGACGAGGTCGGACGGCGGGCGATGGACAAGTACCTGGCCAAACTCTCCGGCCCGCTGATCGACCGCATTGACATTCATGTGGAGGCGCCGGCGGTGCCGTTCAAGCAACTGGCCGCCGGTAAGGACGGCCCGCGGGGCACGTCCTCAGCGGCGATGCGGGCGCAGGTGCTGGCAGCCCGCGCCGTGCAGGCCAAGCGGCAGGGCACCTCCGTGCCCAACGCCCGCCTGCCGGGCAAGAAGCTCGATGAACTGGCCCCGATGACCGAGCCGGCCAAGGCCATCCTCGGCGCCGCCATCACCGAACTGGGCCTGAGCGCCCGCGCGTACGACAAGCTGCGTCGCGTCAGCCGCACCATCGCCGACCTTGACGGCTCGGAGGTCATCCAGCCGCAGCACGTCAGCGAGGCGGTGAGCTACCGACTGCTGGACCGCAAGGTGTGAGCGTGAGGACCCGCCGGACGGCGCGGCGTTTGGGTGGTGTGCGGGGGCAGGGGGGGTGAAATTGCGGTGGAGCAAAGACGGGCCGGGCACGGGAACGACGCGGTTGTACGAGCCGGTCGGGGCAAGTTCTGCCAGACGGGCGCGGTTCTCTGACCTTCCCAGACGGTGCGGCCCGCGGACGGCGAAGCCGAAGATGGGAATCGCCGAGAGAAGTGCTTCCAGAATCGGTCCGTCCGAGGTATGCTGAAGCTTCCACAGCGTCCTGTGTGCGGCGCGACCACCAAGCGGCAGCGAGGTCCAAGACCATGGCAACCGGCGGCATGAATCAACTCCCGTACTTCCGCGATTACGTCGAGCAGATCCTCCGCCCCCGCGTTGTGCGGCTGGTTGAGGAGGTGCGTGCCGGGCTGGATGAGCGGGTCTGGAACGAACTGCTGACCAAGATGGCCGAGGACCAGCAGCCCGGCTCATCATCCGATCCGGCGACGCTGGCGGGCCTGAAGCAGATGCTTGAGGGAACGCTGGGCATGAGCGTGAGCGTGAACCTGCAGGCGGAGTTCGACGGCCAGTCCGTCGGTTCCGGCGGAGGGTCCTCCTCGGGGGGAGCCAGTGGGGGGGGGCAGGCAAGCGGAACGGTGCACGGTGAGGTCGTCGGTGAAGGTCGGCAGAACGTCGACGTGGTAAGCCACAAGATTCCCGACAATCCGCTGGTGCGGTCGGTCTTGGGCATCCGCAAGGCCAAGTGAGTCGCGGTTGACCGCCGGCGATGTGGCTGCCCGGCCACGCCGGGCGAGGGCGGTCGCGTTGACCTGCCAGGCCTCCGGGTGGCCCGGGCTGGTCAGCCCTTCATGGCCAGCAGCAGTTCGCGAGGCTGGCGACGCACCAGGCGGTGGGCCGCCGGCCATGCGGCGGCGATGGTGATGATCAGCACGGCGGCACAGCCGACGGCGATGGGCCCGAGCGGCGGCCGCACCGACAACTGCAGGCCGATCACCAGGCGGTTGATCAACTGTCCGCCCCACGCGGCCTGGGTGCCCATGAGGGTTCCCAGCACACAGGCGGCTGCGGCGATGACGACTGCCTCGCCGATGACCAGCCGCCCGAGCACCTCGCGCTGGGCGCCCACGGCCCGCAGCACGCCGAACTCGAACTGGCGTGTCTGCACGCCGGCGACGATGAGGTTTGCGACCGCGAAGCACGAAATGAGCATGGCGCCCACGGCCACCACCGAGGCGATGAGCAGCGCGCCCGAGATGACCTGGCTGATCCGCCGCTTGATCTCCACCGCCGAGCCGATCTCATACGCCCCGAGCCCCACGATCCCGCGGATGGCGTTGAGCACCTTCTCCGATTCGGCCACCGGATCGGCCGCCTTGTTGATGCGGTCTTCAAGGCCGATCTGGATCAGCCGCACCGAGTCGTTGTTGAAGACCCGGCGAAGGTCCTCTCGCGTGCCGAAGATGGCCGAGACGGCCTGATCTGGCGCATCCTGTCCGACGGAGTAGAACTTGGAGACGATTTCCAGGCCGGGCGAGGCGACCACGCCGGCGACGGTGAAGGTGTGGGTGACGCCGTTGAAGGTGACCGGCAGCGTGTCGCCCGGATTCACGCCCCGGGCGAGGTGAAACTCGCGGGCGACCAGCACAGCGTTGCCGCCGGCCAGCCGGGCCTTGGCGGCGGCAATGCCGGCGTCGTCGGACGGGACGATCCAGTCCAGGCTGGTCATCGCGAAGAAGGGCTCGGGCTCGAAAGCGATGAAGCTGGTGCGGAACTTCTGCAGCCCGCTGATGCCCTGGGCCTGCTTGGCCTCCAGTTCCACCGTCAGATCCGAGATGGCGGCGGCGTGGGCGACGCCCGGCACGGAGGCGACCTTGCGCAGCGTGGCCTCGTCGGTGCCGCGGACGAAGTAGGCGAAGGCGTCGGGGATCTTCAGCTCGTTGAGCCAGTCGAGCATGACCGAGCGGCCGTTGGTCCAGATTGAGACCATCATCGCCAGCCCGAGCATCATGGCCCCGGCGGTGAATCCGTGCCGGTACGGCGTCGCGGCGATGGTGCGATCCAGCAGATTGCCCGGCAACCGGAGGACGCCGGTGAGGGCGGGGGCGAGCGCCCGCGCAGCCATGCGGGTGATCGGCACTGAGAGCAGGAAGTACCCGGCCATCATGCACGGCACACCGAGGAAGACGTACGTCCAGAAAGTCAGATCGGGCGAACTGCCCAGCAGGATGATCGACGCGTGAGCGGCCAGCGCCGCCAGCCCGCCGATGATGCAGAAGAAGAACCAGAACTTCTTCACCGGCCGAGCCCGGACCGAGAGCCCCTCCAGCGGGGTGACGCGGGCGGCCGCCACCGCGGGCCATACCCCGCCCACCAGCCCGGCCAGCAGCGAACCGCTCAGGCCCAGCACCACGCCAAGCCACGAGAACGCGAATCCGGCGGGCAACTGCTCGGGGAAGAAGGCCACCAGCACCGCCGAACCGGCGATGCCCAGCGGAACGCCGATCAGCCCGCCGATGCCGCCGACGATCAGCCCGACGGCGAGCTGGCTGGCGGCCAGTTGGCCCCGGGTGCCGCCGACGGCCCGCAGGATGGACAGTTCGCGGGTCTTCTCGGTCACGGCTGTGGTCAGGCCGGTGGTGATGATGAACCCGGCGGCGATGAACGCCAGCACCGAGGCGAGGATGAAGCCGATCTGGTTCGACCGCACATTGCTCTGCAGGCCGGAGGAGATGCGGGCTGACACCTGCATCCGCAGCCCGGACTCACGGGGCACATCGGTCGCCCGGGCCGCCAGCCACGCCTCGGCGTCGCTGCCGGGCCGCAGCAGGATGTCGATCTCGGTCAGGCGGTTGCGGCGGTCCTCGGCCTCACCCAGGGTGGCCAAGGTCATGTACGCCTGCAACTGATCAAAGATCACCGAAAGGCTGGGTTGCCGGGCCACGCCCACCACCGAGAGTTCCAGCGGCTCACCGAACCGCTGCACCACCAGCTTGTCGCCCACCTCGGCCGCCAGCCGCTCGGCCAGCGCCTGCTCGAGCACCACCTCGCGGTCGGTTGCGACCCATCGTCCCGTGAGCAGTTCCACCGGACGCAGCCGGGGCTCGGCGTTGGCGTCAATGCCGACACCGATGGTGCGGGCCTCCTGGCCGGTGCGTGGATTTTTGAGCGCCGGCGAGCCGCGGAAACGCCCGGCCGCCAGTTCCACGTCGGGGAAGGCCCGCACGCGTTCGAGCACGTCGGTCGAGAACGCGGCCCCGCCGACGTGGCTCAGCCGCACGTCGGCCAGACCCACCGCGTCGTCCACGCGTTTCTGCACCGCCGCGGTGACCGACGCCATAGCGCAGGCGATGGCCGCGATCAACGCGGCACACAGAGCCACCGAGCACACCAGCAGACCGGTGCGGCTACGACGCTGCGACAAGTTCCTGATAGCGAGCCGCCACGCCGCCGGCATCAAGGCCCTCCGTTTCAATGGTCCCCGTCACCTTGCCGTCGGACAGCACGAAAACCCTCCGGCAATGGCTGGCCGCCGCCGGCTCGTGCGTCACCATGATGATCGTCGTCTGCTGCTCTCGGGCCACGTCGCGCAGCAGCGCCCAGAGCTTGCGGCTGTTCTGCGAGTCCAGATTGCCGCTGGGCTCGTCGGCCAGCACCACCGGAGGCCGGAAGAGCAGGCTGCGAGCGATGGCCACACGCTGCTGTTCGCCGCCGGAGAGCGAGTCGGGCCGGTGGTGCAGCCGGTGACCGAGCCCCAGCGTCTTGAGCAGTTCCTCGCTTCGCTGGCGGAGCAGCCCCGGCGGGTCGCCGGCGAGCATGCCCGGCAGTTCCACGTTCTCCTGCGCTGTCAGCGTCGGGATGAGGTTGAACTGCTGGAACACGATGCCAATCCGCTTGCGGCGGAACATCGTCAGTTCGCGTTCTGAGAGGTTGGCCAGTTCCTGCCCGGCAACACTGACAGAGCCCTCATCGGGTGAGTCCAGTGCCGCCAGCAGGTGCATCAGGGTGCTTTTGCCGCTGCCCGAGGCCCCCATGATGCCGTAGAAGCCGGGCTCGTCGATGCGCAGATCCACCCCCCGCAGGGCAAGCACCCGGTGGTCGCCGATGGCGTAGGACTTGTGAACGTTCTGGCAACGGATCATCGAGGGTGCTTGGTGGCGGCTTTGGCGGGTGCCGGGCTTCCCGCCGGGCGATCAGCCCGTGGGGTACTGTTTGTCATATGCAGCCGCGTCCATGCACGCGGCCAGCCCGGCCTTGTCGGAGATCTTCGCCTTGAAGAGCCAATTGGCGAAGGGGTCGGCGTTGAGCTTGCTGGGGTCGTTGACGACCGCCTGGTTGATCTCGGTGATCTGCCCGGCACAGGCGCAGTACACGTCGGAGGTGGTCTTGACGGACTCGACCTCGCCCACCGGCTTGCCCGCGGCAAACGCCGTGCCGACCGGCTTGACCGAGACGTACGTCACGTCGGTCAGGGCGTCGACGGCGTAGCGGGTCAGCCCGACGGTGACGGTGTCGCCGGAAACCCGGTGCCACTCATGGGAGTTGGAGTACACGCAGTCGGCGGGGGAGGGCATGGATGACGATCCTTGGCGGGGCGGTCTGGCGGCCGGCATTGGCCCGGGACATCCGTTCGTCCCGATGCTCCGGCCTGAGGGCGGCTATGTTAGACGCAGTCTCGCGGCGTGCGCGGCGTCGCGGTCTGCTATGTGTCGTCCACCGTGCCAAGGTCCCTCTTCGCATGCTTCTGACGCTCTGCGCCAGCGCCCTGAAAGGCCGGCTCGCCCCGCTGACGGGCGGCCGCACCCGTGATCGCGGCATGACGCTGATTGACCTGCCCCGATTCGCCCGGGAGCAGTTCAATCTGACCGGCATGGTGCTGAGCACCGATCTGCTGGCCGGTGCGGATCGCGAACTGCTCAACCAGCTCCGCGAGGCGGCCGACAAGGCCGGCTGCCCCTGCCTGGTGCTGATGGAAACCAACGTTCAGCCCATGGCCAGCGACGATGAGGAGCTCATCACCAAGGCCGTGGAACGCTGCATGCGGGTCGCTCAGGCGGCGGCCTGGCTGGGCTGCTCGGCGTTCTCGATTCCGCTGAACGTCGCCGATGACGACTCGCTGGCCTTCGCGGCCAGCAACCTCAAGACCGTCTCGCGAAGGGCCGAGAAGCTGGAGTTGAACCTCTGCATCGCCCCGGTCGGCCAGCATCTGGCCAACCCCGAGCGTGTGACCGATCTTCTCAAGCGGATCGGCGGTTTCCGCGTGGGCACGCTGCCGGACTTCGGCGTCGCTCTGCAGCAGCCCGATCCGCTGCAGTACATGCGTCGCCTGGCCCCATACGCCTCGGCCATCCTCGCTCCCGCGGTGGAGCCCGACGAGGCCGGGGCCATGACCGCCGACGGCGGGGCCATGCGCAAGCAGGTGGCGGCGGCGGCGGCCCCCCAGCCCAAGCCCAAGGCCAAGGCCTCGAAGAAGAAAAAGGGCGATGACGACGCGGCAACCGCCGACGACGTGGTCGAGGCCGTGCTCGCCGAGGCGGCCCGCGCGGCGGCCTCGCCGGCCTCGCCGGCCACCCCCGCCGGCTTGCCCGGTCTGGTGGGCATCCTGCAGGCGGTCGGCTTTGAAGGCCCGCTGGCGCTCGATTATCGTGGAAAGGCCGACCCGGTCGCGGCCATCAACGCCACCCGGGATAGCATTTTGAAGTTGGCCGGGTCGGGGGACCTGCCTCCGGACGATGCCCTCCTGCTGGGCGAGGGCGACCTGCCCGAAGAGGGTGAGCCGGAAGCAGAAGATGCGGATGTGTGACCGATCGCATCCCGCACCCGGCCGGCCCGGGGGCGAAGATCGGCAAGCGGGTGGGTTGGTTGAGCGGCAGGGGGCAGGGTGGGCCAGGCGGGGGGTGCGGGGCGGGGGGTGGGGGTAGGGGGCGGGCTGCGTGTTCTGGGCGGCCTCGTGGCACAGCGTCGTGGTTGCGGAGAAGCTCCGATGAGTGCGCCGGTGACTGGGAGCGTGCAAGCCGTGGTGGTTGACCCCGAGACCGTCGGTCGGCATCGGACCATCGTCACCATCGATGGACCTGCCGGCACCGGCAAGTCGAGCGTTTCGCAGCGGTTGGCCTCAAGGCTGGGGCTGCAGTTTCTGGACACCGGTGCCATGTACCGGGCGGCAGCGGTGGTGGTCATCGACCGCCAACTGGACATCGCCGACGTCGCGGGGGTGTGCGAGGTGGTGGCGGCCTGCGACCTGCACTTTGACTGGCGGACCGACCCGCCGGCGCTGCTGGTCAACGGGCAGAACGTCATGCACCGCATCCGCGACGATGACGTCACCCGGCTGGTCAGCCCGCTGGCGGGCATCGGGCGGCTCCGCGAGCACATGGTCCGCAAGCAGCGGATCATCGCCAACCAGCACCCCCGGCTGGTCTCCGAGGGCCGCGACCAGGGCAGCGTGGTCTTCCCCGATGCGGAGGTGAAGTTCTACCTTGACGCCCGCCCGGAGATCCGGGCCGCCCGCCGCACCGCCGAACTGCGGGCCAAGGGCAAGACGGTCGACGAGAAGGTGGTGCTCCGCGAGATCATCGAACGCGATCTTTCGGACTCCACCCGTACCGACGGCCCACTCACCGTGCCGCTGGACGCCATCGAGGTCGACACCTCGGATCTGGACCGGGATCAGGTGATCGATCTGCTGGAGCGGCACGTGCGCATCCGGGTGGGCCTGAGCTGATGGAGGCGAGCGGTTTGATCTGGATCGCGACAGCGGGGGAGCACCGTCATGCTTGATGGTTTCAGACTGCGCAACCCCGGTCGGTCGCTGGTCGGCATTGTGTTTTACGAGCTGTGCTGGCATCTATGCCTGGGCTTCCTGAAGATCTTCTTCGGGATGCGTGTGCGCGACGGCCACAACGAGCCCCCGGCTCAGGCCGGGGCTCACCTGGTGATTCTCAACCACCAGAGCCACTTTGATCCGATTCTGGCCGGCATGGCGGTCCGCCGACGGCATCTGTACTTCATCGCCCGCTCGGGCTTGTTCAGCAACCGGCTCTTCGGCTGGCTGATCCGCTCGTTGAACTCCATTCCGCTGAACCAGAAGGCGGCTGATACCGCCGCCATGCGGGCGGCGATCGACCAACTCAAGTCCGGCCGGTCGGTGCTGATCTTTCCCGAGGGCAGCCGCACCCCCGATGGTGCGATGCACGGCTTTAAACGCGGGTTCTGGCTGCTGCTCTCGCGGTCCACCGTGCCGGTGCTGCCCGTCGCGGTGGAGGGGGCGTACGACGCGTGGCCCCGCCGGGCCTCGCGGCCCACGCTGTTCCGCAAGGTGCGCGTGAAGGTGGCCCCGCCCATTCCGGCGCAGACCCTGCTGGACATGGGGGAGGACGCAGCGCTTCGGCATCTGCAGGCGGTGATTGAGAACATGCGGCAGGATCTCGCGGACGAGATGCGGGCGGAAGGCGTTCGGATCACCACCCAGCCCCGGGTCGACGCCCACACCGACTGACCGCCCCGCGGCCCCGGCCCCTTCGGCGGGCTTGGCCCGGCCAGCCGGCGTCCGGGACGGGCCTCCCGCCGCGTACCGTTGGCCGTGACCTTCTTCCTTGAGATTGTTCGCCTGGGTCTGGGCAACCTCCGCCGTCACGCCCTCCGCTCGTTCCTCACGGCTCTGGGCATCATCCTCGGCGTGGCCGCCGTGATCACCAACTCCTCGATCGGTGAGGGCTCCAAGCGCGAGGCTCTGGATCAGATCGAGCGGCTCGGCGCCAAGAACATCATCATCCGATCGACCAAGCCGCCCGAGTCGGCGGCCGCGGGCGGGAGCGGCGGCCGGCGCAGTTTCGTCAGCCGCTTCGGCATCACCCGCGCCGAGTTGAACGTGATCCGGGCCGAGTTCCCCGATGCCGAGGCCATCGTGCCGCTGAAGACCGTCGGCGGGCAGATCCTCAAGGACAACCTGCGTCGTACCAGTCAGGCGTACGGCACCACCCCGGAACTGCTGGCGGCGGCCCGCCTCTCGGTGGATCGGGGGCGGTATCTCACAGTGGCCGACATGGAGGACCGCGGATCGGTCGCGGTCATCGGCGCCCGCCTGGCCAAGGCGATGTTCGCGGTGGACGACCCACTGGGGCAGACGCTCCGCATCGACAACAAGGCTTTCACGGTCATCGGCATCCTCGCGGAAGTGGGCGACGCGGGCGGAGCCGGGGCCTCGCTGGTCGGTCGCGACCTGAACTTTGACATGCACATCCCGCTGACCACCGCCGAGGAGATGTTCGGCGACACGGTGATGCGGGCCACCAGCGGATCGATGAGCAGCGAGGCCGTGCAGATCTCCGAGGTCTATCTGGTTGCTCCTGCCCGCGAGGACGTGCCCTTGTACGCCCAGTTGGTCGAGCGGATTCTGCGGGTCAATCACCCGGACATGAATGACGTGGTCATCAACGTGCCCTACGAACTGCTGCGCAGCGCAGAGAAAACCGCCCGCACGTGGAATCTGGTGCTCACCGCCATCGCCGGCATTTCGCTGCTGGTCGGCGGCATCGGCATCATGAACATCATGCTCGCGTCGGTCACCGAGCGCACGCGGGAGATCGGTATCCGCCGGGCCCTGGGGGCCACGCGTCGCAACATCGTCTGGCAGTTTCTGGTGGAAACCGGCGTGCTTTCCGCCGCCGGCGGCATGGCGGGCGTGGCCCTGGGCGTCGGGCTGTCGATCAGCATCGCCTGGCTGGTGCCCAACCTGCACAACCTCCCGGTCATCGGGGGCTCGTTCCCGGCCGACGCCCGGCTCCCCACCAGGCTGACCGAGTGGAGCATTCTGGTGGCTTTCGCGGTTGCCGCCACCACCGGCCTGGTCTTCGGCCTGTACCCGGCGATCAAGGCCTCGCGGCAGGACCCCATCGTCGCCCTGCGGCACGACTGAGCCGCAGCGCGAGGGCCGCCGGAACCCGGCATCCCGGCAACAACATCAGATCGCAACCGGGCGGCCGCTCCGAAGGCTCTGGCGTTCGGCCTGCAGCAGCCGGGTGACCAGCAGGGCGTCGGCCAGCGAGGCCTTGAGCCCCGAGGCCGGCGTACTCGCCTGAATCGCCGTCAGCAGGTGGCGCACCTCGCCGTCGTAGCCGGTGCCGGGGCCGCAGTCGATGGTCTCGCTCTGCCCGCCCCGGTGCAGCCGGAGGGTCGGCGTGCGCGAGAGGTCAAACTCGGCGGTGCCGCCCTCAAAGTTGACCACGTACCGCATCGTGAACGGGAAGCCGGGGGCGTGGTCCCACCCGCCCTCGGCGACGGCGTGGCTCGGCCCGCACCCGCCCTGGTCTTCGGTGCGGAAGCGGTACAGCGTGGTCACGTGGTGGTCGGTGCCGGCGCTGGAGACCTCCAGCGGAGCCCCGAAGAGGAAGCACACGAAGTCCGCATCGTGGATGTGCAGGTCGAACAGTGCCCCGCCGGACTTGGCATCGTTGCGGTAGAACTCCGGCGCCCACGCCGGCCCGCTGCCCAGCCGCTGGAACATGGCCGTTCGCACCTTGCCCAGCGATCCGTCGGCGACCTTGCCCTTCAGCCACGCCCACTCCGGCCAGAACCGCATGCACATCGCCGGCATGCACAGGCGACCGGCCATTTGAGACGCATCGATCAGCCGCTGCACGTCCGCCGGCTCCAGCGCCACCGGCTTCTCCAGCAGCACGTGCTTGCCGGCCTGCAGCGCCGCCAACGCCAGGGGCACATGGGTATCGGTGTGGGTGCAGATGGACACCAGGTGCACCGCCGGGTCGGCCAGCAGCGCGGCCACATCGGTGTGCCCACGCACCTCGGCAGGGTCGAACAACCGCTCGCCGGAGCCGGTGGCGATGTTGCCGCCGCCGCCGGCCTCGCCGGTCAGCCGGGCCGGGTCGCGGTCGGACACGGCGACCAGTCGGCAGTCATGCCCGGCGGCGCGGGCCGCGGCATAGGCGCCGATGTGCGTCCGACCCATGAAGCCCAGTCCGATCACGCCGATGCCGATGGTCATGTGCACGTCCCGTCTGCCGCCCGCGCCCGGACTTCGCTTTACGCGAGATTGCTTGCCAGCCGCCGAACCAGCGCAGCGCCTGTTGCCACATCGGCGATCCGCTGATCCCCGGCCTCGCGTTCGATCACCAGGTCGCCGCTGACGCCGTACTCCTCCAGCACGCCAAAGAACGCTTCCCAGCGGACCTGTCCTGAGCCCGCGGGCACCTCGCTGCCCCAGGTTCCCGGCACGGTCGTCGCCGTCGCGTCTTTGATATGCACCTGCTCGATGTAGTCGGCCAGGTCGGCCACCGCCCGCACCGGGTCGCCCATCCCGTACAGGATCATGTTCGCCGGATCGAAGTTGACGCCGACCATGGGGTGGTCGATCTCGTCGAGCGCTTCCAGCAGCGTCTCGGCGGTCTCCTGCCCGGTCTCCAGCGCCACGATCACGTCCTGAGCGTCGAAAATCTCCACCACCCGTCGGATGCGGTCGAGCATTGTGGCTCGCTCGCGGTTGCGGGCGTCGTGCGGGATGAACCCGGCGTGGAAGGTCACCAGCCCGATGCCCCTGCGGGCGCACAACTCGGCCAGGTGCCGGGCGTGCCGCTGGTTGTGCTCCCAGTGCTCGTCGGGTCGGAGCCCTCCGGTCCGCTGGATGCTCTCCAGCGTGGAGTAGTCCTCGCCCCGGGGTTCCATCATGCCCGACAGGACCGAGAAGCCCGCCTGCTGCAAGGCGTTGAACACCGCATCCTCCGCAAAGCCCGGGCGGCCCTCGGCAATCGGCGTCAGCGCCAACTGCACCGCCTTCAGACCGGTGCGGTCGATCCGGGCGGTCAGGTCGGTCGCGTCGGTCGCCTGCAGTGACCACGAGCAGACGCCGATGCGGCGGGGCTCCACGCGGATCTGCAGTTCAGGCTCGCGACCGGGCGTCGGTCCGGAGGCGTCGCTCATCGACGCGCCCCCTTGCCGCTTCCCAGCGCCCGCTTGGCAGCGGTGCGGACCACAATGGCCGGCTCAGCAGCTTTGGCCGACTTGCCGGACTTGCCGCCCTTGCCGGACTTGGCCTTGCCGGACTTGGCCTTGCCGCCGACCAAGTGCACGTCCAGGTCCTTCCAGCGCACGAAGCCCTCGATGGCCTGATACTCGGGCAGGCCCAGCTTGTCGTAGAGCTCAGCGGTGGCGCGGTTGCGGTCCTCGGCCCGCTGCCAGAACTCGCGCGGGTCGTTGGGGCCGGGGAACAGCGCCGAGTCCTTCTGGCTCTCGTGCTTGAAGATGGCGATGCGCTTGCGGGCCACCTCATCCGGCGAGAGCGGAACGGCCATCTCGATCTCATCCGCGTCCCACTCGGCCCAGGCGCCGCGGTACAGCCACACGTCGCAGTTCTTCAGCCAGGCGCGGTCCTTGAGCCGTTGCAGGGCCTGGAAGATCGCCGACAGGCACACGCGGTGCGTGCCGTGCGGGTCGGAGAGGTCGCCGGCGGCGTAGATCTGGTGGGGCTTGATGCTCTCCAGCAGATCCATGGTGATGCGGATGTCCTCTTCTCCGAGCGGCTTCTTCTTCACCCGGCCGGTCTCGTAGAACGGCAGGTCCATGAAGTGGATGTTCTCAGGCTTCACGCCGCTGTAGCGGGCGCCGGCGCGGGCCTCGGTCCGGCGGATCAGCGCCTTGATCTTCTGCAGTTCGGGGGTGTCCACCTGCCCTGGCTGCTTGGCGGTCACGAACTCGGCCACGTGGTCCTCAATCCGCTTGACCTCCTTGGCCGAGAGCCGGAACTCTCGGCAGAACTCGGTCACAAAGTCAGCGTGCCGCACGGCGGCGTCGTCCCACACGGCGATGTTGCCGCTGGTCTGGTATGCGACGTGCACCTCATGGCCCTGATCGCACAGGCGGATGAACGTGCCGCCCATGGAGATCACGTCGTCGTCGGGGTGGGGGGAGAAGACCACCACGCGCTTGGGGAACACGCCGGCAGCGTGCACGTCGGTGCTGCGGCCGTCGGGCCGGCCCGCGTCGGTGGGGCGGCCGCCCGGCCAGCCGGTGATGGTCTTCTGCAGCGAGCGGAAGACCTCGATGTTGATGTCGTACGCGCCGCCCTCGCGGGTGCTGAGCAGTTCCTGCAGCCCGTGCTCGTTGTAGTCCTCGTCGGTGAGCTTGAGGATCGGCTTCTCAAGCGTGCGGGCGAGCCAGATCGCGGCCTTCTTGGTGTTGTGCGCGTCCCACTTCTGGCCGAAGGCCTCCATCGGGCCCAGCGCCCACGGCGTCTTGAACCGCGTCAGTTCCGCCGAAGAGGCCGGGTCAAGGATGATGCGGCTGGCGGGGTGCTCCTGCAGGAAGCTGGCGGCCACCTGGGCGACCACCGGGCCTTCGACGGCGCGCTTGATGATGCTCGCCTTGTGCTCGCCGAAGGCCAGCAGCACCAGCTTGCGGGCCGAGAGAATCGTGCCCACGCCCATGGTGATGGCCTTGCGGGGCACGTTCCACTCGCCGAAGAAGTCGCTGGCGGCGTCCATTCGAGTGACGCGGTCAAGCGTGATCAGCCGCGTGCGGCTGTCGCGGGCCGAACCCGGCTCGTTGAAGCCCACGTGCCCGGTCCGGCCGATGCCCAGGATCTGCAGGTCCAGTCCGCCGGCGGCCGCGATGGCCTTCTCGTAGCGGTCGCAGAAATCGTGCACGTCCTTCATCGGCACCGTGCCGTCGGGGATGTGGATGTTCTCCGGCCGGATGTCGATGTGGTCGAAGAGATACTCCCGCATGAAGCGGTTGTAACTCTGCAGCGCGGTGGGGTCCATCGGCCAGTACTCGTCGAGGTTGAACGTCACGACGTTGGCGAAGCTCAGCCCTTCTTCTCGATGCAGTCGAACCAGTTCCTCGTACACGCCCTGGGGCGTGCTGCCAGTCGCCAGACCCAGCACCGCCTTCTGACGACGCGACGCCTTGGAGCGGATCAATTCGGCGATCTCCGCCGCCACCGCCCGGCTCGCGTCGCTGCTGCTCGAATACACCGTGACCGGGATCCGTTCGATGTGGCCGGCCAGGGGCGACGGGCCGATCGGGCCGCCATGGGCGCTGTGCGAGCCGGCCATGCCGCCGGTGCTCACGTGGGCTCGCGGGTGACCGTTGGACGAGGCGGATGCGGCTGAAATGGGCTGGTTGGCCATGGGGTTCCTCGCGGGAGGAGCGACGGGGGGCCACATGCTCATGGTGCCGATCGATAGCCGGTCGGACACCATGGCGGTGGGGGGAGGCCCGCATCGCCCCGAATTTGCCAAACCTCCGTCAGCCTGCCAGCCAGCGGCACCGCTGGTTCCGAGAAGGCTGAGGTTCGGTGGCCAATATTCTATAACCTTCAATTGCGATTGATGCGGCCCGTCAGCAAGGCGACTGGCCTGACGTTGCGTATACACCAATTATGCGATCGCCGGGAAGCCCCGAGTCCTTCGCCCGCTGCACCAGGGTCGCTTCGGCCGCATCCGAAGACGCCACCACCGCGTCCACCCGGCAGTTGGCGCCGGTGGCCAAGGGGATGCAGACCGGCCAGGCGGGTTCGGGCCGCCAATCTTCCGGGCGGTCGTCCAGCACTGCCACAACTTTCAGGCCGTGGCTTTCCGCCCAGCCAAGGCTGAGCAGGTCACGGGTATGCCGGCCCCCGCCCAGCAACGCAATTCGCCGTCGTCCGGCCCTTGCCAGCCCGTCGCCCACCATCCGCCAGAGTGCCGAGCGGGCCTGGTCCATCCGCCAGCGGCACGTGCGTGCCGCGTCTTCGCCCCGGCGGAGCAGTCTCGCAGCCATCTCGCAACGATCGGGGAGTGTTCGTGCGACCATCCCGGCGATCTCGCGTGCCGCCTGCCCGTGTCCAAACTCGGTGTGCCTCTGGCCGGTGCAGATGCGGTCGATTTCCTCCAAAGCGAGCGCAGCGCCGGTCGTCGGCTCGCCATGCTCGGCATGGTGCAGGGCCCGCTGGAGGCGGAAGTAGGTGAGCACTTGGCCGGGCCAGTCCGCTTCGGCAGCGGCGAGCGCCGCGTTCCAGCGATCCAGGCCGTAGCCGCTGTCGGGCCCCATGCGAGCGAGTGATTCGAGCGCCGGGCCGACCGGAGCGACACAGCGGTAGACCAGTGTTCCGCCGTCGGGCACGCTGCGCCACGGCCGCAACTGTTCGCGCAGCGCGTGCATGTGAAGTGTCAGCCACCAGTTGGTCCACTTGCCGTCCTGCTGCACCAGCAGGCCATGACCGGGCCGGAGCCTTGGCGCGAACAGCCGCAGGATGTTCCGCGACAGCCCCGGTGACTTGGCCGCGTCGACGAAGATGGACTCGATTTCCTGATCGTCCGCCGCGTTGACGGCGTGGAAGTCGCTCGCGTCGCCGGCGTGCCATGCGTCCGGAAGTGGTCGATCGCGAACCGTCAGCAGGTCAGACCAGCGGCGCGTATTCAGGTCGAACAGTTCGCGAAAGCTGTCGCCGGCTCGAAACGGATGGTGGCAGCGAGCCTCGCTTCCGGGCCATGCGGTGAACAGATCATGCGTCACCAGGGTGCCCCGCGGCACCGCCCGGCCTGACGCTTGCAGGCCCATCGCCAGAGCCACCGTGCCGGCGCCCAGGAAGCAGCCCAGTTCAACGATCCGGCCGCGACCTTGCCAGTGAACAGCCCCCAGCCAGTACGCCAGATTCAGCTCTTGCTGACTGAGCAGTCCCTCCACCGGGCATCGCCCCGGCAGCGGGCAGTCCGCCCAGGGCAAGGCGTCGGCCCAGGCTGGTTCCTTCGCTTCAGAGGCCTGCCGCTCTGCGGCTTTGTACAGCGGCGGGTTGGCGAGTTCGGACATGGCTCTGAGTATCGAGCCAACCCCTGCGAGCCCGCCCGCTTGTCTCGTGTTCATGGGGCGGATACCCCACCGGCGGCGACCGGCGGACCGTGGTGTTTCGCTGCGCCCCAATGAAAAGGGCGGTCGCCGACATGTTCGTCGCGACCGCCCTGAACGTCATGCGTATCAGCGGATCGTTCAGCCCTTGGCGGCCAGCTTGGCCGCTTTGGTCACCATGTCGGCAGCCGCAGCGCCGTCGGCAAAGGTGGCCAGGCCGGTCTTCTTGGCCTTCTTCTGAACCGCATCGGCGAAGGCCTCAAGTTGGCGGGCGAAGCGCACGCCGCAGGACTCGATGGGCATGCTGGTGGGCTTGCCAAGCAGGTCCTTGAAGATGATCTCGCCGTCCTTCTCGTAGTCATACGAGAGCATGCCCTCGGTGCCGACGAGGCTGACAGTGAAGCGGGAAGTCTCGGCCCAGCCGCTGAAGATGACGCCGGCGAGGCCGGCGGGCATGTTCTTGCCGTTGGCCTTGGCGGACTTGAGCAGGACGGTGGCGGCGGTCTCGGTTCGCTTGGGCCACTTGTGGTCGAACAGCGCAGCGACGGTCTTGGCGGGGCCGACCATGAAGTGGAACAGGTCCACCGAGTGGCTGCCCATGTCGATGTAGGCGCCGCCGCCGGCTTTCTTGGGGTCGCTGAACCACTTGGTCTGGTGGCCCGGCAGGTCGCAGGCGAAGAAGTTCTCAAACCGCACGACGCGTCCGATCTTGCCTTCCAGGGCCATCTGCTTCATGGCCAGCACAGCCGGCGTGAAGCGGTGGCAGTAGCCGACGGCGGTGAAGACCTTGCCGTGCTTGCGGGCCAGGGTCGCCAGCTTCTTGCTGTCAGCGGAGTTGTGGGCCAGCGGCTTCTCGCTGAGCACCGGGATGCCCGCCTTGAGCAGCGAGCCGATCACCTCGATGCGGGCAAACGGCGGCGTACAGACCACCGCTCCGTCGACCGACACGCTGCCGGCCTTGACGGCCTTGATCAGTTCGGCCGTGGAGGCGAAGCCCTGGGCCGAGTGGGCCGAGGCCAGTCGTTCACGGTTCTCCGCCACCGGATCGACCACCCCCGCCAGGGCCAGCCGACCCTTGGACCCGGCGATCGCTCCGACGTGGGCGTTGGCGATGCCGCCGGCCCCAATAATGGCTACGTTGAATGTGGTGCTCATGAATCGTGCCTGTCTTGAAGCGGGCGGAAGTCTCCGCCCTGGTTGCGTGGATTCAAACAAACGTTCCCGGCCCGTGTACTCGGCCGGGGTGCGACACCGGCCCGGCAAGCGGGCGGAAAGGTTAGCCGATGCAAACCGTGGTTTCGTCCCTCCTGTTCACCCTGTTTGCCGGCGGTATGACCGGCCTTGCCGCCGCCCAGGGCCCGGCCCCGGCCGCCCCGGCTGCCAAAGCCCCCGCCGCCAAGGCCCCCGCAGCCAAGGAGGCCCTCCCCCAGCCCTCGGCCAACCCAAAGGATTTCTACGTCCAGAATCCAACCAGCCCGCTGCGTGAGATCCGGGGCACCTGGGTCACCACCACGGGCAACTCGGCGATCGCCACTGCGGCGAACACCGCCGCCACCATGAAGCAACTGGCCGACATCGGCCTGAACACCGTGTATGTGGAGACGTGGAAGAACGGCTACACCCAATACCCCAGTGAGGTCCTCAAGCGGACGATTGGCGTGGATCGCCGGCCGGCTCTGGTCCCGCAGGATCCATCAGACAGCGAGGAGACGCGCAAGCAGGCCGCCCGCGATCTGCTGGAGGAGACCCTGATCGAGGCCCACCGCAACGGCCTGATTTATGTGGGCTGGTTCGAGTACGGTTTCATGGCCGCTCACAAGTCCACCGACAACCACCTTCGTCGCCTCAAGCCGCACTGGATGAGCCGCGACAAAGCCGGCAGTGAGATCGCCCCCAACGGCTTTGTGTGGATGAACCCGCTGCATCCCGAGCCGCGGCGGTTCCTGCTGGACCTGGTGCTGGAAGCCATCGAGAAGTACGACATGGACGGCGTGCAGATCGACGACCGAATCGTCTGGCCGTACATCACCATGGGGTACGACGATTACACCAAGGCGGCCTACGCCAACGAGCACGGCGGCCGATTGCCGCCGGAGAATCACGAGGACGTCGCCTGGCGCCGCTGGCGGGCCGACAAGGTCAACGAGTACAGCAAGCTGTTCACGCAGGAGATCCGCTCCAAGCACCCCGGCGTACTCGTATCGCTGAGCCCCGCGGTGTACAACTGGTGCTTCATCAATTACTGCCTGGAGTGGCCCAAGTGGGCCGCATGGACCAGCGCCGACCGGCTGCCCCTGCCCGGCGATCCGGCTGCGAGCAAGACCGATCCGGTGTGGGACGAGTTCATCCCGCAGGTCTACCGCTTCAACTATGAGGCTTTCGAGAAGACCTGGATCGATCAGGTCGGTCACATGCGACGCCTGGGCGCCAATCGCGTAAACGACATGCTCGCCGGCATCCGCGTGGTCGGGGAGGGGCCCGACGCCACCTGGGAGGACCTGGTGAAGTCGATCGAATTGGTCCGCAACACCGGCGGCGGTGGGCACGTGCACTGGTTCAGCCGGGGCGTGCTGGACGTGTACCCCGAGCAGCTCAAGGGTTACTACAACATTGCGTCCAACGGTCGCGCGGCCAACCCGCACTTCCCCGCCGGCTGGCGCCTGCCCTCGGTCCCGCTCACGCAGGCGGGCGGTAAGTGGGAGGGCAGCGGCGCTGCGAAGGGCACTTGGCGGGCCATCTTCCACAATGGCCGGCGTTGGGCCTACTTCGGTGAGCCCATCACCGTGTCCAGTCCGGAGCAGAAGATCAGCCTGACCGCCCCCGAGGGCGCCACCAAGGTGGAACTGCTGATCGACCGCCGGACAGACCGGGCGATGGCGAAGGTCGGGGTGAACGCCGGCGAGTGACTTGGTTGTCGTTGCACAGTTCTCGGACCGTGCTGGTTGCCGCAGCCTAGATTGCCGCCGTTGTGTGGCCCGCCCGGTCTCTGTTTGGTGGATCAGCTCCGTTCCTGTGGCAATCTTCTAGAACATTGCAGGCCGCGTCAGCGGATATCTGTCCGTCCGTCCCGACTTTTGACCAGCTTGAAGACATGACCCACGCCCGTCCCTCCATCGTCTGCCGCCTCGCACTCATGCTGGTGGCGGTTGTGCTGGTTCCTGCGGTCCGGGCTTCGGGCCAGCCGATCGCGTACGAAGCGCTCACGCTGACGACCCCGAGCGGGACGGCCCGGGGCTTCTTCGCCGCCGTGCAGTTGCAGGACCCGACGCTCGACGTCGTGGTCACGGCGGCTGCGCCGTCCGGCAGTTCCACCGATTCGGTCCTCCTGCGGACCGATACCTGGGCCCAGCAGAACGGCGTGCGTCTGGCCATCAACGCCAACTTCTTCAGCGTGGTCTCCGGCAGCAATGCCGACATCGTCGGCCTTTCGGCCAGCAACGGTGTGGTGGTTTCCCCTCCACGCCAGTTCAACGGCGCCTGGGACCCGGCCATCACCTTCGACAACGCCCGTCGGGCCCGCATCGGCAACCCAGGTCTGAACGATCTGGCCAAAGTGATTGACGCCGTCGCCGGCGTCGGCCCCAGCACCACCGACAACGTGCCCGGCACGCTGCTGGTGACCGACGGCCAGAACACGGGCGCCACCGCGCGAGTCGATCCGCTGAACCGCAACCCCCGCACCGCCATCGGCGTCACCCGCGACGGCACCACGCTCCTGATCGTCGTCATCGACGGCCGCCAGCCCGGTTGGTCCGTCGGTATGACGCTGCCGGAGGTTGCCAACCTGCTGATCTCCCGCGGCGCCTGGCGGGCGATCAACCTCGACGGCGGCGGTTCGTCGTCATTCGTCTGGGTGAACGACAACGGCTCGCTGGTCCAGAATCGCCCGTCGGACGGCGCTCACCGCGCTGTCGCCAACCATCTTGGATTTGCCCTGCGCACGCCTACGCCAAACCTTGTTGACCGCCCCATCCGCGGCGTGTGGCTGCGTCCGCCGTCGAACATCGCCACGCTTGAGTCCACTGTCGCGTCCCTTGCCAACGCCGGCATCCAGGACCTGTTCCTGGAGACGCTCTATTGGGGGCAGGACACCGGCCAGAGCGGCATCTTCCCCCATCGCTTCAGTTTCGACTATCTCCAGCAGGCCATCACCACGGCCGCGAGGTATGGCGTCCGCGTGCACGCCTGGTGCGAGACGGGCTATCTCGATTTCGGCACCGCGCCCTCCACGCTGCTGCAGCAGAACCCAGGCTGGGTGGTCAAGCATGTCGACCCGGCCAACGCCACCACCGGCGACATCGCCAACCAGCGGTTCGTCAACCTCGGCAACCCCGGTGTTCGCAACATCCTCAGCAGCTTCTTCAACGCCATGACCGCCCGCTACCCCGGGCTTGAGGGCGTTCAGGCCGACTACCACTTCTTCCCGCTGGCCCCGTCGGGCGCCGCCCCGTTCAGTTATGACGCCTGGGCCCGCTCGGCCTTCCAAGCGGCCTTCGGCGTTGACCCGATCTCCTCCGCCAACACCTCCGGCTCCTCGTTCCACCCGCAGTGGCTGGCGTGGAACCGCCAGAACGTCGCCGATGCGCTGCGCATCGTGCGTGACGCCACCGTCAGCGGCGGCGCCGCCACCCCCGGCACGGTCAGCGGGCTGGGGCTGCCCACCTTCTCCGCCGTCGCCTTCTCGGCGTGGAACTCCAGCACCCACACCAGCAAGATGATCGACCTGCCCCGCTGGTCCAACGTCGACGGGGCTTCGCTCTACTTCATGATGGCGTACTTCGCCTCTTCGACATCAATCTCCAACGACCTGCTGGCCGGCCGCCAGGCGGTCATCGGCCGTCGCGTGGTCGCCGGGCTGGCCAATCTCACCAACTCCTCCCGCCCGAGCATCTCCAGCCAATTGACCACCGCCCGCAGCCGCGGCCTTGACGACTTCGCCTGGTTCGACGCGCCCACCTTCATCGCCAACCCCACCATGCTGACCGAGTTGCGGAACTGGCTGAACACCTCGGCCATCCAGCGTCGGGGCGACATCAACGCCGACGGCTACATCGATGCTCGCGACATCACAGCCTTCGATGCGGTGTTCTCCGGCACGCCCGTCCCCGCCGCCACCAGCCCGCGGTGCGACCTGGACGGTTCCGGGATCATCAACGCCCGCGATCGCGAGTGGCTGATCGACGACTGGCGCCGCGACCGCTTCGGCTCCGATGGCGTGGTCGACGGTCGGGATCTGGCATTCCTCGTCCAGTGCTTCACACCCTCCCCCGCCAATCCCAACACGGCCATCCTGCACCGCTGGGACCTGGATGGCGACCGTGACGTGGACTACGCCGATCAGTTGATCCTGCACGCCAACCTCAGCGTGCCCGTCCCGCCCGACACCGACATCAACCGCGACGGCCGCTTTGACACCGAGGACCTCTACCGGCAGTCGGTCAGCCCGCTGGACGTGGACCGCAACGGCGTGATCGACGCCGCCGACGCGGTCGCACTCGCGCTGGCCCTGCGAGCAGACGAGGCCGCTCGCAAGCGGGGCGGTCAGCGGTAACCCCGTGCGGTTCGCCGCCGCTGCAGATCGACGCCACTACCCTCCGCCCATGCTTGCCCTGGGCGTGGACATCGGCGGAACCCGCACCAAACTCGTGCTCCTGCGTGACGGCGAAGTCCAGGCGCAGGCCGTGACCTCGTCCTATGTGCTGCCGACCGCCGCGGACCTGACCGCCGCCATCGCCGCCGCCGCCGAGGGCTGGGCGCTGGCCACCTCCGGCGTCGCCGCCGTCGGGCTGTGCCTGCCCGGCCTGGTGGAGCAGGCCGCCGACGGCCCGCGGCTGCGGCTCAGCGTCAACCTGCCGGCGTTGGTTGGCGTACCGCTGGTCGCCCTGCTGCAGCGAGCGCTGAGCGTGCCGGCGGGGTTTCCGCTGCACACGTTCTCTGACGCCCGGGCCGCCGCGACCGACTTTGTCGCCCTGCGGGGCGATGCCCTGCCGGGCCGCACACTGGCGCTCTCGTTGGGCACCGGCGTCGGCGCTGCGGTGCTGGATGACGGGGTGTTTCTGGGTATCACCAGCGACGGGGCCAGCTCCGGCCACATCGGCCAGATGGATGTCTCGGTGTCCGCGGATCGCGGCCGCATTCCGGTCGGACGCGACGGGGGCGCCGGCTCGCTGGAGGCGTACATCGGCGCTCCGGCCCTGCGTGCGTGGTATGGTCCGGATCTGCAGGCGATTCTGCCCCGGCTGACAGTTGATGAGCCTCCGGTTGCGGCGCTGGTGCGGGCCATCCGCATCTGTCACGCTATCTACCGGCCGCAGCATGTGGCTCTGCTTGGCGGAATCGGTCTGGGGCTCAGGCACCTCGGTCCGTCGCTGCACCAGTCGGTCAGCGATCGGCTGACCAGTCTGGCCCGGCCGGGGTGGTCGCTCCTGTTCGCCGATGATGAACTGCACGCAGCCCGCGGGGCCGCTCGCCTTGCGGCCCGGGCCGGTCGCCTTGCACGCTGAAGGCGGGCCATGGGCAACGGGGCGTCGCCGCCGGGATGCAGCCTGTGTTACGGCTTGGCGTCGCGGATCCGACGCCAGTTGGTTCGCGGGCCGCCATCGGCATAGTCCCACACCGTCACCGTCAGCCGCCGCACGCCCCAGGCGCGGGCCTGCTCATGGGTGGGGAACAGCACATCAAGCCGGTTGCCCTTGATCGCCCCGCCCCGGTCCAGCACCGGCACGATCCGGCTGGCGTCGTAGCCGGGCACGCTGATCATCGAGCCCAGAGGCAGGATGCGGGTGTCGGCGGCGACCATGCGGTGAGCATTGGTCTGCACGTGGTGCAGGGATGCGGTGATGCCATCGGCCGTACCGGGGCACGACCGCTCATCGGGCGAGTACGCCGTCACCACCATGGTCATCGTCCGCACCGGTCGCACCGGCCTGCCGTTGAACCAGCGGGTCTCCACCGGCCACGACGGCTTGGCCTCCGGTTCGCCGGGCTCACTGGTTTGTTCGCCATCCCAAAGCATCTCGGCGGCCAGCGGCAAGTCGGCATCCAGAGGCGACATGGTCAAAGAGTCATCCCCGAAGTTGCCGCCCTGGGAAGCCAGTTCATCCAGCACCCGGTTGGTCGCGGCATCGCTCACACGTTCGGTCGGGACACCGGGTGTCTGCGGGGCGATGGACGAGTCCACCTGCTCCAGCGCCGCCAGCGGCGTGCCGCTCCATCCGGCCCGACTGTAAAGTTCCTTGGTGACAACCGCTGACAGGCCGGCGATGCACATCGCGCCGCCGAGAGCCACCGCGTCCATGACGGCAAAGCGGCGGGGCGCCCGGACCGTCGCCGACGTCGCCCGCTTGAGCCGACCGCTCAAACGCGACCCTCCGCCGAAGCCATCGCCGCAGACCGGCATGGAGCAAGCGGGGGGGGACAGCGTCGGGTTGGTGGGCGCTGGAGCCATGAAGTGCCTCGGAACAGTCTTGCCCCGCACGCGCCCCACGCGGGGCGTTGCCAGGCAGTGATTCGAAGTTCGCGGGGCGTCCTTGCCGTCTGGGCCGGTGTGGGCTGGGCAGGATCACGGGGGCGGCGTTTGCCGCAGTCCGCAGTCAGGTCTGCCGTTGTTCCACAAACCGGGAGGTGTCTCTCGCCGGGCTCCGCCCGACCACCATCACCTCCCACCGTCACCCGCCTCCAGCCCGCCCCGTCCGCACTCTGCTGTCTCGCCTGTTGTCCTGAGCCTTCGCGGCCAGCCAACGCGGACACAGCAGAGTGTTGGTCGTCATCGTCGCTCGCGTCGGGATGACCTTGTGAGGGGTTCACACCGATGAGGGGTGCCCACACTCTACCACGCGATGCGCATGGGGGCGAGACAATTCGTTCAATATGTTTGTATTTTGTTTGGTTAAGGCCCCGCGTGCTCGCGCAAGCCAGCCCGGAATGAACGCCGGCAGTGCCGGAAAACCACAAGGTTTTAGTTATAGGACTTTAATCGGTCGATCGCCATCGCGTGGCATGCCCTGCATTGATTGGGTACATCCTCAGGATGTCCTGTCGCTCGTGGTGCGGTCCGCCGAGCCTGCTGGCGAAGGTGCTACAACCGTCCGCCCCATGCCCGACCCCTCTCCCAGTCCGTCCTTTGCCAACGGCGTCCCGTCCTCGCGGCCGGGCGATGTCCGCCAGCGCATGGACGAGGCCCGGCTGCAGCGGCGATCCTCGCTGGGCAAGCTCTTCGACCGCCAGCCCCCCGGCTCGCCCGAGGCGGAGATGGCGCTGCTGGGGTCGATGATCCTCGACCCGCGGGTCATCACCGATGTGATGGCCGTCATCAGATCCGGCGAGGCTTTCTACGACGAGAAGCACGGGCGCATCTACACCGCCATCCTGCAGGTAGTCGACGCCAAGGGCACGCTGGACCTGGTGCTGCTGACCGACAAACTGCGCGACGACGGCACGCTGGAACTCATCGGTGGCCCGCAGTATCTGGAAAAGCTCGCCTACGAGGTACCCACTGCGGTCAACGCGCCGCACTTCGCGTCGATCGTCAATGAGAAGTACAAGCTCCGCCGTCTTATCGACGCCGCCGGCGAGATCCTCCACGAGGTCTACCACGCCGGCTCGGTTACCGGCGACGATGCGAGGAAGCTCGTCGATGCCGCCGAGCAGAAGATCTTCGAGATCGCCCAGAGCGAGCAGACCAGCGACATCGAGTCCATCAGCCAGCTCCTGCACAAGGAGTTCGAGCGGCTGATGGCCATCGACATGGGCAAGGCCGTCGAGTCCGGCGTCGAGTGCGGATTCCACGATCTGGACAAGCAGCTCACCGGCTTTCACCCGGGCGAAATGGTCATCCTCGCCGCCCGCCCGTCGATGGGCAAGACCGCCCTGGCGCTCAACATCGCCGAGCAGATCGCCCTCGGCACTGACACAGCCGCCAGCATCCGCGCTGTTCGAAACCCCGTGGGCGTGGGCGTGTTCTCCATCGAAATGTCCAAGGCCTCGCTGGCGCAGCGCATGCTCTCGGGCTGGTCGGGCATCTCCAGCCAGAACATCCGCTCCGGCCAGTTGCGCAAGACGCCCCCGCACGACGAGTATGCCCTGCTGCTGCAGGCCTGCCAGCAGCTCGGCCGCGCCCCGCTGTACATCGACGACACCCCCGGCCTGACGCTCATGGCCCTTCGCGCCCGTGCCCGGCGCATGAAGGCCCAGCACAACGTCAAGGTCATCATGATCGACTACCTGCAGCTGCTCTCGGCGCCCGGCAGCGCCAAGGAAAGCCGTCAGGCCGAAGTCGGCGCTATCTCGCGGGGCATCAAGGCCCTGGCTCGCGAACTGAACGTCTGCATCGTCGCGCTGGCCCAGCTCAACCGCAACCCCGAAGGCCGCGAGAACAACCGCCCGCGTCTGTCCGACCTGCGCGAGTCCGGCTCCATCGAGCAGGACGCCGACGTGGTGCTGCTGCTGCACCGCGAGGAGTACTACCACATCGGCGACGAGGCGTGGTTCGCCGATCCGGCCAACGAGGACAAGCTCGGCGTCGCCGAGGTCATCATCGCCAAGCAGCGTAACGGCCCCACCGGCACCGTCCGGCTGCACTGGAACGCCGACGCCACCCGCTTCTCCAACCTCGCCCCCGAAGGCGCCCGCAACGACGTCTACGTGCCGCCCAGCGCCGCTCAGCGCAACGCCAACGACTACGGCATCCCCGGGTACGGCTCGTTCAACGACCCGACTCCGGACGCCCCTGCGTCCCTCCCGCCATCCGCGCCTGCCCCGTTCGACGCCGGCACCTTCACCGAACCCAAGCCCGCTCCCCCCGCCTCCCCCGCCCCCTTCGCCGCCCCCGCCGGGCCATCGGGCTTCTTCCGCGCCGGCCGCCAGACCGGCCCCATCTCCAACCACCGCGACGGAGGCGGCCCCGACCGCGACGCCGAATCGGCCGATCCGCTGGACGGTGCATCCTCGGCCGGCCCCGCCTCGGCCCAGCCACCGGCCGTTCCGCCGGCGTCATCGGCCGACCCGGCCGACCAGTGGAACACCGACGAGGGCCTGCCTGATCTGCCCGAGGACTTCGACGACTTCGCCCCCAGGTGAGCAGGCCGAGGCGTGTGGACGGTTGCACGCACGGCGCAGTTATCCGGACTTGTGTCCATCTGCGGGTCACCTTCCCGGTTCCCCGCCGGTCCGTGAATCCGGGCCGGTCTGGCCCCGAATACTTCCGCAGCGTGAGCGGCCCGTCCGCACACGCCGCCCCGGCGCGCTTCGGCCCGGAGTGCCAGACGGCTTCGCCTGCTGCCGCTGATCTGGCCTTCGTGCGTCCGCCTGCGTTCCGGTGCCCGCACTGGGCCACCCAGTAGGAAGAGAAGACACCATGCGTGCCCTCCGTCACGTCTCCGCCCTGCTCGCTCTGGCAGGCGTCGCCGCCGGCATGTCCACCGCCGCTCAGGCCGACAGCTTTTCCTTTGGATTCTCGTTCTCCGATGGTCCATCATGCGGACCCATCTGGTGGGGCGGTTCCAGCGTGGTGACCACCTACTCGTACTCCAGTTGGTCCTCCGACTGCTGGCCCCGCCCGTACTACGGCTGGCGGCCGATCACGCGGGTGTACCACCACTACGACCCGTGCCCGCCCGTGTACCGCGCCCCGGTGTACTGCCCTCCTGCGGTGGTCTATCACCCGCCGGTGGTTGTGGTGCCTGCGCCGGTCTACTGCCCGCCGGTGGTCTACACCGATCCGTGTTACGACTCGTTCACCAGCGTGTACTACTCCTCCGGCTGGCGTTCGTCCTTCAACCTTTCCATCCGCATCGGCGATGACGACTGCGACAGCGGCTGGCGCCGTTGGGACGACTGCGACTGGCGCGATCGCCGCCACTGGCGGGGCGATCGCTACGGCCGCCGGGTTGAGAACAACGGCGTCATCATCAACGGCGACAACAACGTCGTGAACATCAACCGCAACACCTCCAGCAGCAGCACGAGCGTGCTGCCGGTGGTGTCCACGCCGACGGTCGGGCCCTCGCCCGCTCCTTGGACCGACTCGTCTCTCGGCCCCTCGGTCGCCGGGCTGAGTTCCTCCAAGCCCCGCACCGTCGCCTCCTCGGCCGCTGTGCAGACGCTCCCCGGCCGTCGCAGCGACAGTTTCGCCGGCGGGTCCACTGGCGGGCCCACTGGTGGCTCTGGCCCCGGCTCCAAGCCCCGGCTCAGCGCCAACACCGGCGGCGGCACCCAGCCGGTGTTCAACTCGCCCGACCCCTCGCTTGCTCCCACCGGTCGGCCGGCGGCGTCGCCCGGCTCGGGCAGCAAGCCCCAGACCCTGCCCGGTCGCCGGACCGACGCGGCACCGAGCAAGCCTCAGGCGCAAGCCCCGAACCCCGGCCAGGGCCCCACGGCGGTCATCGGCCGCCCGTCCTCGGCCCGGCCCGACGCCAAGCCGCAGGGGCAGCAGCCATCGGCCAAGCCCGCGCCCGAACCGGTGCGGCCTTTCCGCTCCTCGCGGCCTGATGCCAAGCCCCAGGCCCAGCAGCCCGGGCCGTCGGCCAAGCCGTCGGCGGCACCTTCGCTGGCGCCGTCGCCCGCTCAGCCCCGGCCTGCCACGCCGTCCGCCAAGCCCGTCGGCCCCTCGGCCCGGCCCAGCGCCGCGGCGCGGCCCCAGCAGATGCAGCCTTCGGCACGGCCCAGCCCGAGCCAAAGCCAGGGCCAGCCCGCATTCCGTCCCTTCCAGCGCAGCGGCCAGCCCGCAGCAGGTCAGCCCGCCTCGCCCGAAGGTCGGGGCCAGATGGGCCCGATGCCCTCCGGCGGCGGGCGGAGCGCGCCGAGTCTGGGCGGCTCCCGTCTGGGGGGGCAGTCTTCCGGTGAGGGCAAGCCGGGTGGTTCGCAGCCCAGCGGCCCCAGCCCCTCCGGCTCCGGCAAGGACAAGCGCTAACAGGCTGTTGAAAAACCCATCCGGCTACTGAACCGCCCGACTTTCCGGCCCTCGTACCCGGGTCTAACGGGCAGAAAACGGTCTGGA
>JAJTDF010000070.1 GCA_021294835.1 Planctomycetaceae bacterium | reverse complement strand
GACTCGTCGGCGATCTGGTCAGGCGTGCGCTTCTTCATGACGTCTGATACGCGCCAGACGGGCAGTGGTTCCGGGGATTTCTACAGAGCACGATGCGAGCCACCGTCTTGATCCATTTGACGGGCCTGACATTCGAGTAGTCGTTCTCGACCAACTCGCGGTCGTCACCTGCCCATCTGTACGGGCCAGTGATCTGGCCAATCATGATCTCGCGCGATCCCTTGACCGGATACACGATTGGATCCCCGACCTTCATCTCGTGCGCGAATCGAAACACTTGGCCGTATGAGGAGTTGACCGATCCGCTCGACCAATCCGGAAAGGTGCGATGCATTGCCGCCTTCATCTTCTCGCGTGTATTGTGAGGTGCGAGGTCGCCGATTCTGGTCCATCCGATGCAGATAAACCCTTCACGCTGAGCACGGGCAGCGATCTTTGCGTGGTTCGAGATGTGGACGACCCAAAGCCGAGATGCGTTCTCAAACATGATGCAACGAGTGTATCGGTGTCGGGCAGGAATCATCGATGGCGGGGTTGCCGCTCCCGGCGCCCCCGCTCAAGCCACGGAGAACGCATGACCACGGCATCAACGAGGCTGCGTGGTGTTCGGCTCATGGGTGAGTCCACGCCGACTCGTAGGGGGCCGCGCCCGGGCCGCGGGCGTGCTCGGGGCCGAGGTGTGGGTGAAACTCGTGGATGCGGACGCCCCGCGCCGACCGACGCCGCCGCGCTCACGTTTCTGAGCATGGGCAGGAGGCCGAGCTTCTGCGCCGAGTTCAAGGTGGTCGAGGGGGGTGAAGCCGACGTCTAGATGGTTCGCGGGGTCAACACCCGCGGCGAAAAGGGGTCGTGGTCGGAAGTGACGGTGACGGTGGCCGCTGAGTTAGATGTGTGCTAGGCCTGGCAGGTCGTACAAGTCTCTGAGCCAACGGAGAAACCCCTTGGCTTGGTCGGAGTCGTGCCGGAGGACGTGAGCGTTGATCGCCGCCCCGAACTCGATTCCCGGTTCACGCTGCCACGCCAACCAAGTGTGGACGCTCGCCTTCATTCTGAGCTGGTTGCTGTACCGCTTCCACTTTCGATCGTGCTCGGGAATCTGACGATTCGCTGCATCGACCAACTTCGCTGCCTCGAGGCTTGCCGATTCAGCGTGTGCCCAGAGTGGGTCTCCCTGAGTCATCAGCGTTGGGGCCAAGTCCTCAAGCATTTTGCCGTCAGACTGACAATCAGGCATCAGCCAGACGCCGAAACGGTGCGGGTAGTCTTTGACCTTGCCGAAGTAGCCGCCGGGCGGACAAGCGGCGGGGAGCGGAGTTTCAAGTTTGGTTGTCGGGTCGCTTGCGAAGTTCAGGCGGGCTTGAACGGCCTGCCACCGCTGAGAGCACGCAATATCGATGTCAACTACGAAGCCCACGGGTAGAGACCGGGCGGCCTTGACCGCATCGGGCATCGCCTTCAGCAACTCGTCGACACTCTCGAGATCCTTGATGAAAAGGTGTTCTTTGCCTCTCCTCGTATCCAGACCGTGGCGAAGCAGCAGGGCGCTGACGACGCTGATGTCGTCCTTTCCTTCCACATAGAGGATCGGAACATCGCTCGCCATAGGGATCACCGCGGGTCGATCTGGTGCTTGACCATGCGCACGACCGACTCGCCTGTGAACGCGACGCTGTGCGGGAGTTTCCTGTCGATGGTGTGGACGGCTACTTTGCCGAGCAGTTCCGGCTCGCGCTGGCAAAGCAATGACAGGCCTTCGATGCAGTCCCAACTGTGAGTCGTGGCAAAGACCTGTACTCCGGTTCCGGTGGCTGCTTTGACAACCAGCTTCCACATATCGGCCATGACCGAGTAGTGCAACCCCGTGTCAATCTCGTCAACGAACAGGGAGCCTCCCTTGCTGACGGCAAGCGAGGTCGCGAGAGCGAGAAGCCGCCGCATGCCGTCTCCCATGCTCCCGATCGGGAACCTGCCTTGCTTGCCCTTGATGGCAACCACAGCTCCAGCACGACTGCCTACGAGAGCGTATGGCATTACCCCGGACAGCATTTGCACCGAGAGTAGGTCGGGTTCCAGAATGCGAAGGGCGGCATCGATGTCGCTTTCTTGTCCGCTCAACAACACCTCATCCCGCATTGCGGCGAGGGAGGCCGTATCGATGGAATCCGTCGAGATATAGCGGACTGCTTTGCCTTCACCCCGCCGAGTAAAAGTGAGGGCTCCGCCCGGAGACATCATCACAAAATGGGGCAACTCTTCGGACAACAATACTGCACCATCTGAGGAAAGCTGGTATCGATCCTCGCGGGCCTGATCGCCCTTGCCGATGAGAATCTGAAGCGCGAGCCCAGAAGGAGTTCTGCGCGGCCTTGACTGCTTGCCTCTGCCGCCCCGCCTCTTCTCCTCGGCCACGACCTTTGCCGCGACTGGCGGAGTACCATTTGAACCCGTGAAAGAAAACTCGGTATTCAGGTCAAAGCGATGGTCGTAGAAGAAGTGTGCGATTTCGAAGAAATCTCGTCCATCTGAGCGGGTCCTGACGACTTCTCCCCGGCGCCTAGCGGACTCGGCGAGAGCTTGGATATCACCGCCCGAAGTCAAGAAATGGAGACCTTCAAGCAGAGCCGTCTTGCCGCTATTGTTCTTCCCGACGACCAAGTTGACCTGCGCCAGTCCCTCCATCCGGTAGGACTTGAAGCCGCGATAGTTCGCGATGTCAACGCGGGTGAGCATGGGTGGGGTACCTGTCCTAGGGCTGAAACGGTAGGGAATCGGCAGGCGGCGGGCGATTCGGTGAGTTTTCGCGGTTCGCCTGCCGAGGCTGCCGCCCCCGGCACCCCCGCTCAAGGCGCTCGGGGTGCGCGGGGAGGGCGGTGGGTGGTCTTCTTCCGGGCGGTGTGGTTGGGGGTCTTGCGGACCGTCGCGGGGGACTTCGGGCTTTGTCCACTCCACTGGCGCGCACGGGGTGCGGTGATGGTGGTGGGGGATGTTCGCCTTCCCCGCTGGCGTGCAAGAACAAGAAGGCAGAGAGGCAGGATGGCAGACTTGAGATCTCGGATCTCAGAGGCGAAAGGGCGGCCCGGGTTTAGACCTTGACCTCTTCCCAGCGGCCTTCCATGTGGCGGACGATGGTGCCGGTCTGGGCGTAGAGGACCTGCTCGGCGATGTTGGTGCAGTGGTCGGCCATGACCACGCAGGCGACGGCGAGGTCGTGCATGCCGGCGGCCTGGCCGATGGCGATGTGGCCGGCGGCGAGCTGCTGCTGGACTTCACGGACGAGGGTTTTCTTGAACTCGCCGACGGCGGCCTCGCTCATCAGGACGACCTTGGCGAGTGCGGCGTTGCCGGTCTGCAGGGCGGTGACGCAGTCGCGCAGGATGCCGACGACGGAGTTGGTGAGCACGCGGAAGGTGGGGGGGAAGGAGACGCCGGGCGGGAGGTTCTGGGCGGTTTCGGCGATGCCGGTGCCGACGTCGGCGATGCGTTCGAGCTCGTTGTTGACCTTGACGATGGTGAGCACGGCCCGCAACTGCTGGGGCGGCATGGCGGCGTTGGCGGTGCAGGCGACGGTGAGCAGGTCCACCGCGGCCTTCTCGATAGCGACGTCGACGGCGTCAATCTCCTCATCGCGGGCGATGACCGCCTTGCAGGCGGCCGGCTCGCAGGTGAAGACGGTGTCGAACGCGGCCTCGCAGAGGCTTTGCACACGCCGGCCCTGGGCGGTGAGCTGCGCGGAGAGGTCGGTGAGCTGCGCGGTGATGGATTCAGGCGAGGTTGGCATAGGTGCTGGTGGCCGGGCAGGATAGGGACGGGGTGCGGGGGGATCGGCGGCTGAGGAGGGGAGCGGGTGGGTCGGGCAGGTGGGAGCGAGGATGAGGGTGGGCGGAGTTGGGGCGGGGGCAGCGGGGCCTGAGGCCCGGGGTTACCATCGTCCCCCGATGTGCCGGCGGGCCCTGCCAGGGCGGCGGCGCGGCGGGGGTGTGTTGCCCGGACAGACCATCATAAAGACCTGTCACTACAGGAGTTGCTTATGCACGCGTTCAAGATCGCCCATGTCACCGGCCGCCAGGTTCTCGATTCGCGGGGCAACCCGACGGTGGAGGTGGATGTGCTGCTGGAGTCGGGGCACATCGGGCGAGCGATTGTGCCCAGCGGGGCGAGCACCGGCGAGAACGAGGCGGTGGAGCTGCGCGACGGGGACAAGGGCGTGTATGTGGGCAAGGGCGTGGCCAAGGCGGTGAAGAACGTGACCGAGGTGATCGGCCCGGCGCTCAAGGGGCATGATGCCCGCGAGCAGGAGAAGATCGACCACCTGATGATCGCGCTGGATGGGACGGGGAACAAGGGCAAGCTGGGGGCGAACGCGATTCTGGGCGTGTCGATGGCGGTGGCCAAGGCGGCGGCGGCGGCGAGCCACCTGCCGCTGTTCCGGTACCTGGGCGGGTCGGCGGCGCACGTGCTGCCGGTGCCGATGCTCAACGTGCTCAACGGCGGCAAGCACGCCGACAGCAACGTGGACTTCCAGGAGTACATGATCCAGCCGTGGGGCTTTGGCAGCTTTGCCGAGGGCCTGCGGGCGGGCGTGGAGATCTATCACAGCCTCAAGAAGGTGCTGCACGAGAAGCACCTGAGCACGGCGGTGGGCGACGAGGGCGGCTTTGCCCCCAACGTGAAGAACGCCGAGGAGCCGCTGCAGCTGCTGGAGGAGGCGACCAAGAAGGCTGGCTACAAGTGGGGCGAGCAGATCTTTGTGGCGCTGGACCCGGCGACCAGCGAACTGTGGAACGAGGCAGCGCACAAGGGCAAGCAGGGGTACTGCTTCTTCAAGAGCAACCCGGACCGCATCGCCACCAGCGATGAGATGATCGACCTGTGGGCGGGGTGGTGCAGCAAGTACCCGATCCGCTCGCTGGAGGACGGCCTGGCGGAGAACGACTGGGCGGGCTGGAACAAGCTGACGACCAAGCTGGGCGGGAAGGTGCAGCTGGTGGGCGACGACCTGTACGTGACCAACCCGAAGTTCCTGGCGCGGGGCATCAAGGAGAAGTCGGGCAACGCAATTCTGGTGAAGGTGAACCAGATCGGCACGCTGACGGAGACCTTTGAGGCGGTGAACCTGGCCAAGCGGAACGGCTTCTCGGCGGTGCTGAGCCACCGCTCGGGCGAGAGCGAGGATGCGACCATCGCGGACATTGCGGTGGCGACCAACTGCGGGCAGATCAAGACGGGTGCGCCGTGCCGCAGCGACCGGAATGCGAAGTACAACCAGTTGATTCGCATCGCCGAGCACCTTGGCGGTGCGGGGGTGTATGGGGCGGGGATGTGGAACAAGTGAGGTGAGGTGGGGGGGGCGGGGGTGGGGTGACGCGGAATCGGGCCAGCGGATCAGCCTTGAAGAGGTGGTCCGCTGGCTTTTTTCGTCCGATAACTCTATATACGTTGTTTGTCTGTATGGTTTAAACATACACTGTGGCATGGACGGATCTGCCTTGATGGATGCGCTGGCGAAGGTTGGGGAGCGGCTTGCCGAACGGGATGACGGTGAGGTGGAGATCGTGCTGGTGGGTGCCGCGGCCGGCATGTTGACGGGCGAGCTGCCAGCGTCGCGGACGACATCGGACTGCGACGTGATGGTGTTGCTGCCGGAGGAGGCGTTGGGCCGGCTTGCGATCGCGTCAGAGGCGGTGGCGGCGGATCTGGGCTTGCCGCCGACGTGGCTGAACACCGATGTGCAGTTGCGTCGGGATGCCCTGCCGGAGGACTGGGCGACGCGGTGCCATGTCGTCGGTCAGTGGGGGTCGTTGCGGGTGAAAGCGATCGGTCGGTGGGATCTGATCGCGATGAAGACCCTGGCGGGGCGGGCGCAGGACTTGGCGGACTTGCGGCGGCTGCGGCCGACGGCGGCGGAGTGGCGAGCGGTCCACGCGTATCTGGATGCGTTGCCCGCGCGGGGCACCAGTCAGCAGGAGGTGGCGGCGGCGCGCGAATTGGCCAAGCGGCTGGAGGATCTGGACCATGCCTGAGCCGATTGATGTGCTGATCGCCGATTGGACGCGCTTGGGCTGCCTGTTCAACACGGTGGCGTCCCCAGCGACTCCGGACGTCGAGCGGCTGCTGCTGCGAACGGCCATGCTGGCGCCCGATGAGCCTCGCGTGTTCGTCATGGCGGTGACCTGGCTGGGCCGCTTTGCGGAACTGGTGGCGAGGCACCGTCTGCGTCGGCTGGTGTTGGCGGAACTGGCGATCGAGCATCGGCCGGCGTTGGCGGTGCTGCTGGCGACGGCGCAGGAGCGGACGCGTCCGCCCTTGTTTGCGTCGATCCTGCGGGAGTTGGAGCCCGCGGCGGATCCGGGGCCGCTGTTTGCCGTGGAGCGGCTGTCGCCGGCGCTCATTCAGCGGTGCCGCGAGCGGGCGACGCGGGTGTCGCTGGAGTGGGGTCGCTGGTGCGAGGAGGCTCCACCGAAGGCTGATGCATTGCGGCCGGACAGGTGGGTGATGAGCCACAATCCGGAGCTTTTGGCGAGGGCGGACTTTCGCGGGGATGTGCGGGCGTCGATTCTGGCGGCGCTGGCACATGACACAGGGAAGGCGCAGGGTGGCGGGGCGGTGGCGCTGCTGAGCGCGGGGGCGAGCGAGGTGCACCTGGCGCGGTGCGCGGGAGCGTCGCGGGCGCAGGTGCGGGCGGCGCTGGACAATCTGGAGTTGACCGGGCGGGTGGTGCGGCGGCGGGCGCCGGGGGTGCGGGCGGTGCGGGTGGAGATGGGGTCCGACGGGTACGTCGAGCGGCGCTCCGCCTGACGGAGGGGGGCCTTTGCGCAGCGGAGGTTGCCGCGGTACGCTCTGCGCATGGCCGACCCCGCACCCCCCGCCCCCCTCGCCCCCACGGTTCTCTCCCGCCGCACGCTGGTGGCGGGGAAGAAGTACGACTATGTCGAACTGTCGATCCGCACGGCTGCGGGGCGGGCGTTGCAGCGGCAGGTCGTGCGGCACCCGGGGGCGGTGGTGGTGGTGCCGATCACCGATGACGGGCGGGTGGTGCTGATCCGCAACTTTCGCGTGGCGGTGAACCAGTGGCTGTATGAGTGCTGCGCCGGCACGCTGGAACGCTCGCGGACGCCAGAGGGGGAGTTTGGCGCCGGCGAGGACCCGGCGTTGTGCGCTGGGCGCGAACTGATTGAGGAGACCGGCTACAAGGCGGCGAACATCCGGCACCTGGGGACGTTCTTCACCACGCCGGGGCTGACCGACGAGCGGATGCACGCGTATCTGGCGACCGGGCTGGAGCACGTGGGGCAGAAGCTGGAGGAGGACGAGCACATCGCCGTGGAACTGGTGAGCATGGAGGAGGCGATGAAGATGGTGCTGGACGGGCGGATGGTGGACGCCAAGAGCATGCTGGCGCTGGTGCTGGCGCGGATGAAGGGGGCGTTTGAGTTGCGTGGGTGAGGCGGGGTGGTGGGGGGGTGGGGTGGTGGGGCTGCGGGTGGTTGGCGGGGGTCGGTCAGGTGGTGTTGACCGCTTATTGACCGAACGTGCTGTTTGTGCGATGGACGGGTTGTGCGGCGGCGCGGCTTTCTTGACACGGGGCAGGGGCGGCGTGCCGCGAATCCTTCACCGCCTCTCCCTATGGTGGCCGATGGTTCCCGGTGCCGCGGAGAGGGGTCCGCAGCGTGCTGCCGGGCCCATCCAGCCGCCTGTTCCCTGCGAACTGACGTGGACCTGCCGAGTGGGTGAATCACCCGATGTGGTGATTTGCTCGGCGCATCCCGGCCCGACGCCCGAACTTCCTGTCTCCGCACACGAACATCCAGATCACCATGTCCGCTTCGTCCCGCCCCACCACCGACCCCTCCCCATCCCACTCCACCCAGGCTGTGTCTGTTGCGGCTTCATCGGCCCCGGCGGGCCAGGGGGGCCGCAACGGCAAGCCGCACGCGGCGGCGGGGGCGGGTGCCGCGGCGGGGGCGGTGTATGGCATTGCGCCGGGGGCGACGCCCCGTCCGGACGTGCGGCCGGGGTCGCGGACGCTCAACCGCGATTTGTCGTGGCTGGAGTTCAACGCGCGGGTGCTGCATCAGGCGTTCGATGAGCGCATGCCGGTGCTGGAGCGGGCGCGGTTCCTGGCGATCTTCACGTCCAACCTGGACGAGTTTGTGATGAAGCGGGTGGGGTTCCTGATGCGGGCGATGCAGGCGGGGGTGCGGCCGGACGGGGATGACAAGCCCTCGCCCCAGGAGATGCTGGGGGTGGTGCGGCGGACGTTTGAACATCTGGAAGAGCAGCAGACGCTGTGCTACGAGAACTCGGTGCGGCCGGCGCTGGCGGCGGCGGGGGTGGAGCTGCTGCGGTACAACGAACTGGCCACGGCCGAGCGCGAGCGGGTGGACGCGTGGTATCGGCGGTGGGTGTTCCCGGTGCTGACGCCCTTGGCTGTGGACCCCGGGCACCGCTTCCCGTTCATCAGCAACTTGTCATCGAACTTGGGCGTGCTGCTGACGGAGCCGGGGCGGGAGGAGACGCTGTTTGCGCGGGTGAAGGTGCCGTCGGGGGGCGGGATTCCGCAGTGGGTGCGGGTGCCGGATGAGCCGGGGCGGCGGAGCGAGCCGGGGCACGGGCGGTTTGTGCAGTTGCACGATGTGATCCGGCACAATCTGCAGGACCTGTTCCCGGGGATGCGGATCGGCGAGGTGATGGGCTTCCGGGTGACGCGGGCGGCGGAGACGTATGACACCGACGGGGATGAGGGGGATGCGGAGAACCTGCTGGACTATGTGGAAGCGCAGCTGAAGCGGCGGCGGTTTGCCAACGTGGTGCGGCTGGAGGTGGAGAAGTCGGCCAGCAAGGAGCTGGTCAAGCGGGTGGTGGACATGTTCCAGATCAGGCCGGAGGACACTGATGACTCGCAGGGCCTGCTGGACTTCCGCACGCTGTTCCAGATCGCCGATCTGCCCAGGCCGGATCTGAAGATCAAGCCGTGGGCGCCGGTGACGCCGGCGGTGCTGAGCGACCCGGATGGGAGCATCTTCGATGCGATCCGGCGTGGTGATGTGCTGGTGCACCACCCGTACGACTCGTTCGCGGCCTCGACCGAGCGGTTCATCGCCGAGGCGGCCTCGGACCCGAACGTGCTGGCGATCAAGCAGACGATCTACCGGACGAGCCGTGATTCTCCGTTTGTGCAGCAGTTGATCCGGGCGGCGGAGGCGGGCAAGCAGGTGGCGTGCCTGGTGGAGCTGCGGGCGCGGTTTGACGAGGGCCGCAACGTGCGGCTGGCGCAGACGCTGGAGAAGGCGGGCGTGCACGTGGCCTATGGCGTGGTGGGGCTGAAGACGCACTGCAAGGCGTCGCTGGTGGTGCGCAAGGAGCCGGACGGGCTGCGGACCTATGCCCACCTGGGCACGGGCAACTACAACCCGTCGACGGCGAACCTGTACACCGACGTGGGCCTGCTGACGTGCAACCCGGAGATCGGGCAGGACGTGGCGGATCTGTTCAACCTGCTGACCGGCCGGTCGCGCAAGACGGATTATCGGCGGCTGCTGGTAGCGCCGAGCACGATGAAGTCGGGCTTCCTGGCGCTGATCGAGCGGGAGTGCGAACTGGCGCGGGCGCATGCGGCGGGGCGGAGCCCGGTGGGCGGGCGGATCGTCGCCAAGATGAACGCGCTGGAGGATTCGACGATCACCGCGGCGTTGTACAAGGCCTCGCAGGACGGCGTGCAGGTGGACCTGTTCATCCGCGGGTTCTGCTGCCTGCGGCCAGGGGTGCCGGGGCTGTCTGAGAACATCCGCGTGACCTCGGTGATCGGGCGGTTCCTTGAGCACTCGCGGATCTTCCACTTCGGGGCGGGTTGCCCGGACCCGGTGGACGGGGTGTGGTACATCGGGTCGGCGGACTGGATGTACCGCAACCTGGAGCAGCGGGTGGAGGCGATGTGCCCGGTGCTGGACCGCTTGGCGCGGGCGCGGCTGGCGCGGATCTTCAAGGTGATGTCGGAGGATCGGCGCAACGCGTGGGATCTGCAGGCCGACGGGCGGTATGTGCTGCGGCAGCCGGGGGCACAGGCGGCGGCGGACTCGGCGGAGTCGCTGGGCACGTTCGGCGCGTTGATGGCCGACACGCTCAAGGCGAACTAGCTGTTGATGCTTCGGCTGCGGTCGCTCATGGCGCGGCGGATGAGCACGCCCAGCAGGGTGAGGTCGGCGGGGGTGATGCCTTCAAGCCGGCCGGCCTGGCCCATGGTGGCGGGGCGGAAGCGGACCAGCGCGGTGCGGGCCTCGGTCCGCAGCGAGGTCATGGCGGAGTAGTCGACCCAGTCGGGGATGGTTTTGTGTTCCAGTTCGCGGGTGCGGCGGAGCTCGGCGCGGGCCTTATCGATGTACGCGCGGTAGAAGCGGTCGTGGTGCGCGGTCTCCAGCACGCCGGGCTGCCAGCGGTCGCCGACGATGGCGGCGAGTTCGGCGGTGGTGAACTCGGGGCGGCGGAGGGCGTCGGCCAGGGGCGTGCCGTCGGGGAGGCGGGCGGCGTCGATGGCGGCGTGGACTTCGGCCAGGTGCGATGTGCGCTGGGCGTGGCGCTGGAGGCGGAGGCGGCCGAGCGGGGTGTGGGCGAGGAGGCCGAGGCGGTCGGCGACGGGGGTGAGGCGGTCGGCGGCGTTGTCGGCGCGGAGCAGCAGGCGGTGCTCGGCGCGGCTGGTGAACATGCGGTAGGGTTCGACGGGGGTCTTGGTGACCAGGTCATCCATGAGCACGCCGAGGTAGCCCTCCTCGCGGCCCATGACCCAGCCTTCGGCCTGGCCGGAGGCGCGAAGGGCGGCGTTGACGCCGGCGATCAGGCCCTGGCCGGCGGCCTCTTCGTAGCCGCTGGTGCCGTTGATCTGCCCGGCGAGGAAGAGGCCGTCGACGAGTTTGCACTCGCCGGTGCAGCGGATCTGGTGGGGCCGGACCATGTCGTACTCGACGGCGTAGCCGAGGCGGTAGATCTCGGCGTGCTCGCAACCGGGCATGCCGGCGACGATGGCCCGCTGCACGTCCTCGGGCAGGCTGGTGGAGATGCCGTTGCAGTAGATCCAGTCGTCGGTGAGGCTCTCGGGTTCCAGATAGACCTGGTGGCTGTCGCGCTGGGCGAAGCGGACGACCTTGTCCTCCAGCGAGGGGCAGTAGCGCGGGCCGACGGAGTCGATCTGGCCGCTGTACATCGGGGCGCGGTGGAGGTTGTCGCGGATGACCTGGTGGATGGCGGCGGTGGTGCGGGTGATGCGGCAGTCGACCTGGGGGAGGGGCGGGAAGCGGTCGAGCGCGGGGCAGGCGGCGGCGTGGGCGAGGGAGGCACCGGCGCGGCCGGAGAGGGCGCTGAAGGGTTGGGGTTGGGGGTCGCCGAGTTGTTCTTCCAGATCATCCCAACGGATGGTGGAGCGTTTGAGACGTGGGGGCGTGCCGGTTTTGAGTCGGCCCATCTCCAGACCCAGTTCGCGCAGGGCGGCGGAGATGCCCACGGCGGCGCTCTCGCCGAAGCGGCCGCCGGGGGTCTGGCGTTCGCCGGTGTGCATGAGGCCGCGCATGAAGGTGCCGGTGGTGAGGACGACGGCGGGGGCGTGGAGGTGGAGGGGGCCCTGGGCGGTGGTGATGACCACGCCGGTGATGCGGCGGTGGGCGGTGGAGCCGCTTGGTGCATTGGCCCGGTCGGTGAGCAGGGACTCGACGCTGCCGGGGATGATGCGGATCTCGGGTCGGGCGGCGAGCATGGCCTGCACGGTGCGGGCGTAGGCGTGCTTGTCGCACTGGGCGCGGGGGCCGTGGACGGCGGCGCCCTTGCTGGCGTTGAGGACGCGGAACTGGATGCCGGTGGCATCGGTGGCCAGGCCCATCAGGCCGCCGAGGGCGTCGATCTCGCGGACCATCTGGCCCTTGGCCAGCCCGCCGATGGCGGGGTTGCAGGACATGACGCCGACCTTGGCGGGGTCGAGCGTGACCAGGGCGACCGAGCCGGGGCGGCCGAGGAGGTTGGCGGCGGCCCATGCGGCTTCCACGCCGGCGTGGCCCCCACCAATCACAATGACCTGAAAGTGCTCCATGCGGGCGGTTACGGTAGCGAGCGAGAGGCAAAAACCGGCGGACGGGGCAACGTCGGTGTGGGGCGGGCGTATCAGGTGGAACGGTTGAGCGTCGGCCGGGCCGAGCAACCGCACAGGAGCCGACCAATGCGCGAACGCCGATCCGTTGTTGTTGCCGCGGGGGCGGGGTGTTTGCTGGGTGTGTGCCTGACGGCGGGGTGGCTGGGCGGGGGCCTGCAGCCGGCGGCGCAGGCGCAGACGGCGGTGCGGCCGGCCCACCAGACGCCGGAGCGGCTGGCGGCGGGGTCGTCGCGGTGGGAGTACGCGGAGTTGACGCTGCAGGGGCGGCGGGCGGTGTTCCGTGGGGCGGCGGTGGTGCAGGTGATCGACCTGCCGGACAACGCGCAGTGGCGCGAGCGGGAGGAACGGACGGTGTATCGCAACGAACTGGGGCGGCTGGAGTCGCGTCTGGATGCGTCGCTGTACTTCGCCAACCTGATCGGGCGGGACGGGTGGGAGATCATCGCGGACAGGCCGCTGACGGAGAACGGGGTGTACTTCGTGCGTCGTGAGACGCGGCCCGCGCGAGGGGAGTAATCTCCGGGGCATGCCGCTGGCCCGACTCAATCCGTTCGCCGGACTGCCGAACCGGCGCGAGGTGTTCACGTGGGGGCTGTTCGAGACGGCCAACCACTCGTTCACGCTGCTGATCATCACGCTGCTGTTCCCGGTGTACTTCCAGCAGGTGGTGGTGACCGAGCCGGAGGCGACAGCGAAGCTGTGGTGGAACTCGACGTACGCGGTCAGTTCGCTGCTGCTGGTGGCGTTGTCGCCGATCGTGGGGGCGGTGGCCGATGCGCGGGGGATCAAGCGGCCGCTGCTGGTGGTGACGGCGCTGACGTGCGTGGTGGCGACGTTGGCCCTGGCGCTGGTGGGTCCGGGGATGGTGCTGGCGGCGGCGGTGCTGTTTGTGATCGGGAACATCGCCTTTGTGCTGGGTGAGAACCTGATCGCGGCGTTTTTGCCGCAGTTGTGCACGCCGGCGAACATGGGGCGGGTGTCGGCCCTTGGGTGGGCGATGGGGTACAGCGGGGGCGTGGTGGTGCTGCTGATCGCGGCGGGGATGATGATGGGGCTGGGGCTGAACGACGTGGCGCAGTGGAAGCCGCTGTTTGTGATGGCGGGGCTGTGGTTTCTGGTGATCAGCATGCCGACGCTGGTGTTCCTGAAGGACCGGGACGGGCCGACGGACCCGGAGCGGAAGGCGAAGTTGCTGACGGTGGGGTTCACGACGGTGTGGGGGACGATCCGGGACCGGCGGAAGTACACGCAGTTGTTCCGCTTTCTGGCGGTGTTTCTGGTGTACATGTCGGTGGTGCAGGTGATCATCGCCAACGCGGGGCTGATCGCCGAGCAGTACGGGTTCACCAAGACCAAGCTGGTGCTGTTCGTGCTGCAGATCACGGTGGTGACGGCGATCGGGGCGGTGTTGACGGGGCTGATTCAGGACCGCTTCGGGCACCGGCGGACGATCGCGACGGCGCTGGGGCTGTGGGTGATCAGCACGGTGTTCATGGCGCTGCTGCCGACGAGCGGCACGGCGCAGTGGCCGATCTGGCTGCTGGGCAACGGGCTGGGGCTGGGGATGGGGATGATCGGGACCTCGTCACGGGCGCTGGTGGGGGCGATGACGCCCAGGCACAAGACGGCGGAGTTCTTCGGGCTGTGGGGGCAGACGCTGAAACTGGCGGGGTTCTTCGGGCCGGCGATCTTCGGGTTTGTGCAGTGGGCGGCGGGGGCGCAGGCGGCGTTCTTCATGCTGGCGGGGCAGTGCATGGTGGCGCTGGTGGCGATGGTGACGCTGGTGGACCCGGCGAGGGGGACGGTGCAGGCGCGTGAAGCGGAGGCGGCGGCGGGCGCGGGGACTGGCGCTGGAGCCGGCACGGTGACTGCTTCGCAGTGAGGCGCAGCGTGGTTCGGTGGGGGCGGCTGGGCGGCGGGTGGCTGGGGCGGTCAGGCCAGCGGGCCGTCTTCGGTGATGATCACATCCATGGGGATGTCCCAGGCATCAAGCGGGACGGCGGGAACGATCTGGCAGGCGAAGCCGACGCCGAGCAGGGTGGGCGGCGTGCTGAGTGCGCGGAGGGGGGCGAGGAAGGTGTCGAAGTAGCCGCCGCCGCGGCCGAGGCGGCCGCCCCGGGCGTCGAAGGCCAGACCGGGGATGAGCAGCACAGCGCCGGCGAGATCGGCCGGGGGCACGGCGGGGCAGTGGGCCCTGACGGAGGGGATGCCGGTGGGGCCGTACTCGAGATCATCGGGCCAGTGGGCGATGCGGGCGACGTGCATCTCGCGTGGGCCGGTGATGCGGTACATGCCGACGGGGGCACCGGTGGCGAGGAGACTCTCGGCGAGGCCGGAGAGGTGGACCTCGGAGCGGGGCGGGCGGCCGGTGCTGGTGGGTCGGAGTGGGGCGAAGACGGCGGTGAGGCGGCCGTCGGCGATGGCGGAGTCGACGAGCTGGTGCTCGAGGATGTGCTCGGCGATGCGGGCGGAGAGGGCGGAGACGGAGGTCGGGCCGAGCGCATCGAGCGTGGCGCGCATCTGGTGGCGGAGCGGGTCTTTGTGCTCGGCGGCGGAGTTCATGATCGGGGTTCGCCCTGATGAGTCTATCGGGCCGGCGGCGGAAGCGTCGGACCGGGGCGGGGCGGGGGCGGGGTGGGAGGCTGGCCCCGGGCGGCCTGGCGAAGGGCGCGGGCTTCGCGCAGGCGGTCGGCGATGACCTTTTCATGACCGATGTCGGGCGGCTGGTAGTACTGCGTGTTCACGCCGAGGTAGTCCTGAGCGCCGACGATGCCGAGTGAGGCGGAGGGCAGGCCGTCGTCGTGGGTGTAGCGGTAGGACTGGGCGGGCTGGTCCTTGCCGGCTCCGCCGGCGGACTTCTGCACGGCCTTGCGGACGTTGCCGTCTTTGATGTGGTTGGGGACGGCGACGGTGCGGCCCTGGCGGACGTCGTCCAGGGCGCGGTCGATGGCGGTGTAGCTGGCGTTGCTCTTGGGGCAGGTGGCCAGGTAGGTGAGGCACTGGGCGAGGGTGATGCGGGCCTCGGGCATGCCGATGCGTTCGACGAGTTCCCAGCAGGCGGCGGCGACCATGATGGCGCGGGGGTCGGCGTTGCCGATGTCTTCGCTGGCGAGGATGGCCAGGCGGCGGGCGATGAAGCGTGGGTCCTCGCCGGCCTCGAGCATGCGGGCCATCCAGTAGAGGGCGGCGTCGGGGTCGCTGCCCCGGACGCTTTTGATCATGGCGGAGATGGCGTCGTAATGCTCGTCGCCGGTGCCGTCGTAGACGGCGGCCTTCTGCTGGATGGACTCTTCGGCGACGGCGCGGTCGATGACGATCAGCGGGGCGGCGGTGGGGGTGGCGGCAGGGGCGGGGGCGGCTTGGTCCGGCGAAGCGGCAGCAGCAGGCGGCTGCGGCGCTTGCGTGGCGGGCAGGGCGGCGTGCGGCGGCGCTTGGCCGATCGCTCCAGCCAGCGGTTGAGGATCTCCGCCGCGACTTGCAGCAGTTCGCAGAGGAACTCCAGCATGGCCCCGGTCATGGACATCAGCGGGTTGTTGGGAAGCGGCGCAGGACTTTGCGGCGATTTCCAGGGCGGTCAGGGCGCGGCGGGCGTCGCCGTCGCACAACCGGGCCCAGACGGCCAGGGCGTCGTCGGTCAGGGAGAGGTTCAGGTGGCCCAGGCCACGTTCGCGGTCGGCGGCGGCGCGGCGGAGGAGGGCGATGATGTCGTCCTCGCTGAGGGGCTCAAGCCGGAAGAGGGTGGAGCGGGAGACTAAGGCGCTGTTGACGGCGAAGAGGGGGTTCTCGGTGGTGGCGCCGATGAGGGTGATCAGGCCGCGCTCGACGTCGCCGAGGAGGACATCCTGCTGGGCGCGGGAGAAGCGGTGGATTTCATCGAGGAACAGGACGGTGCGACGACCGCCATCGGCCAGGCGGCGTTCGGCGAGTTGGGCGATCTCGCGGATGCGGGCGACGCCGACGGCGGCGGCGTTCTCGCGTTCAAAGTATCGACCGGACTGATGGGCGACGACTTCGGCGAGGGTGGTTTTGCCGGTACCGGGCGGGCCGTGGAAGATGAGCGATGAGAGGGCGTCGGCGGCGAGCATGCGGCGGAGCAACTTGCCGGGGCCGACGATGTGGGTCTGGCCGACGATCTCGTCGATCGTGCGGGGGCGCATGCGTACGGCGAGCGGGGCGTGGGGGGTTGGGGCGTGCGGCAGCTTGCCGGACCGTGGGTCGCGAGGGGGCTCGGCGGGTTGGTGGCCGAAGAGGGAGTTCACGTGTGCGGTCTGTGCCGGCCGGCGGGCGCACGCTCGCTTTGCGGGAACCGGCTCAGGCGGGGATGAGGACGACGTCCTCGGGGCGGACGGCCAGGGCGATGTCGTGTCCGGCGGTGGCCATGTCGGGTGCGGGGTTGAGCAGGGAGAGTTTGAGGCGCGGTGACTGCGCGGGAGAGGTCGGAGCGGCGCCGGCGATCGGCTTGAGTTCGACGATCTGCTGGGCGATCTCGCCGAGGTACTGGCTCTCGATAACGCGGCCCCTGAGGCTGGCGGCGCCGTCGGGCACGGGGATGAGGGCCTCGGGGCGGAGGGAGACCAGGACCGAGCCGCCGGCGGCGGAGGCGGGGACGGGGTGGGCGGAGAGCAGTTCGCCGGCGGCGGTGCGGATCTTGGTGCGGCCGTGTCCGGAATCGATGACCTGGCCGGGGAGGAAGTTGGTCTCACCGAGGAACTCGGCGACGAACTTGCTGGCGGGTCGGCGGTAGAGGTCGGCCGGGGGGCCGAGTTGGACCAGGCGGCCGGCGGACATGATGGCGACCTGGTCGGCCATGCTCAGGGCCTCTTTTTGGTCGTGGGTGACGTAGACGGTGGTGATGCCGCTGTCCTTGCAGATTCGGCGGATTTCAGAGCGGAGCTCGTTGCGGAGTTTGGCGTCGAGGTTGCTGAGGGGCTCGTCGAGCAGGAGGACATCGGGGCGGATGACCAGGGCGCGTGCGAGGGCGACGCGCTGCTGCTGGCCGCCGGAGAGGGCGTTGGGCTTGCGTTGGGCGAGGTGGTCCATCTGGACGGTGCGGAGGGCCTCAAGAACCCGGCGGTCCAGCTCGTCTTTGCTGACTTTGCGGATCTCCAGGCCGAAGGCGACGTTCTGGGCGACGGTCATGTGGGGCCAGAGGGCGTAGCTCTGGAAGACCATGCCGGTGTTGCGCTGGTTGGGGGGAAGGAAGGTGACGTCGCGTTGGCGGCCGTCGGCGAGGGTGAAGGCGATGGAGCCGGCGGTGGGCTCGATGAAGCCGGCGATCATGCGGAGGAGGGTGGTTTTGCCGCAGCCGGAGGGGCCGAGGAGGAAGAAGAGGTCGCCGGGGCCGATGGCCAGGTCGACACCGTCGACGGCGGGGGCGGAGCCGGGTGCGTACTGCTTGACGAGTTTGGAGATGGTGATGGCGGTGGGCACAGCGGGTCGAGGGTATCGGCGCGGGGGCAGCAGCGGAGCAACGACCGGATGGCCAAATGGCCACATCCAGCCCGGTGCGGGCTGGAGGGCGGGGTGAGGCGTGGGATGGTGAAGGCTGGGCCGAGTGGTCGGTGGCGGGCGCCTTGGGTTTATCGCCTTTTGTAAGGTCCGCTGGAGCGGGTGCGGCGACCCGGGGCGGGGGGCGGCGGCGTTTCAGCGGCGGCGGCGGGTGACGAGGATGCCGGCGAGGCCGAGCAGGGCGGCGGAGCCCGGGGTGGGGACGGCGGTGAAACTGACGACCTGCAGTGCGAAGCCGTCGGTCTGGCCGTTGCCCTGCACGTAGAAGGTCGGTCTGGCCGTTGCCCTGCACGTAGAATTCGATGGTGTTCAGGCCGGGCACGAAGCCGCTGGTGATGCTCTGGGGGGCGCTGAGGGAGTAGGTGAAGATGGGGTTTTCGGGGGTGGAGCCGATGTAGTTGACAAACGAGCCGCCGTTGACGCGGAAGGCGGGGATCCAGGAGCCTCCAAGGCCACCCTGGCCGCCGTCATCGGCCGCCCAGCGAATGGTGAGGTTGGCGGTGCTGGGGTCATAGCCGGTCAGGTCGAAGGTCTGGCGGAAGACGAAGTAGGTCCAG
>JAJTDF010000069.1 GCA_021294835.1 Planctomycetaceae bacterium | reverse complement strand
AACGCCCGCACGAGCGGCACCAACCTCAACACCCCAAGCACCCTGGTGCTGCGCGACGCCTCGGGCAACTTCAGCGCCGGCACCATCACGGCGAACCTCAACGGCAACGCGGCCACGGCCACAACCGCGACCAACGCGACCAACGCGACCAACGCGACCAACGCCACGCAACTCAACGGTCAGCCGGCGTCGTTCTTTACCAACGCGGCGAACCTGACGGGGACGCTGCCCAGCAGTCTGCTGAGCGGTTCGTACACCAGCCCGCTGACCTTGAACAACCCAGCGGCACGCTGGGGACGGCACAGATCCCCAACCTGGACGCCTCGAAGATCACCTCCGGCACGCTGGGGACGGCACAGATCCCCAACCTGGACGCCTCGAAGATCACCTCCGGCACGATCGGCTCGACCGTGCTCCCCGTGTTCTCCTGGACGAACTCGGCGCTGCCAGACCTTCCCATCAACCCCGTGGCGTATACCACCATCCCGGGGACAACGCAGGTGTTCTCCATGCGGGCGGGCGTCGCCGTTGTCAGTTGGAGCGTCTCGGGCTACAGCGGGTCGGCCAACACAGCCTTCGGCGTCCGCGTCCGTGCGGGGTCCAACACCGGACCGGTCACCAACTTCTTCTTCAACTCGAGCTTCACCCATCTCACCATCAGCGGGAACGCGGTGATCCCGATCCCCGCGTCCGGCAACACCACCTTCTCGCTGGAGATGATCCGTCGCGTTGGGAGCGGAGTCTTCGTGGCCGACCCCAACGATTCATTGACCGCCACCATCATCAATATCGGCCAGTGAGCGACCGGCCCACCGGCATCCGTCGGGACACCGGGGCCGAAGCGAACCGCATCCCCAGCGCCGTTGAGATGCCGGCTGCGGGAGAAGGGCACGCTGCGGGCCCCGGAGGAGATCGGGAGGCCGTCGGGCCGGCGGCGGCCGGTGGTCGCCAAGCACATGGGCGGTGAAGCGCGGAAGCTCCACCGCCCGGCAGGATGAACGGTTGATGAACGGGGACGGGGCGGTGCGCGTCGGCGCCGGTCAGCGATTGGCCGCGGCATCGAGGGTTCGCTCGAGCCTGGCGAGGCGGGCGGCGAGGTCTGCCAGGTCGGCGTCCTTGGCGGCCACATCGGCCTTGAGGGCGGCGATCTGGGCGTCCTTTTCGGCGCGGAGTTCACGCAGGGCGGCGACGGTGAGTGCGGTGGCGCCCTGCTCGATGACGACTTTGGTGCCGTCGTCGGTGGTCTGCACCCACTCGGGGAGAACCTTCTCGAGGCTTTGGGCGCGGAAGCCCATTTTCATGCCGGGGCTGGTGAGGTATCCGGCGTCGTCGTTGTACTGGAAGCGGATGGTCTCGATGGCCGAGACGGTGTCCAGGGCGCTGGTGAGCGGGGCGATATCGTGCTTCTTGCGTTCATCGGAGAGGGTGGCCCAGGCGCCGAAGCGGTTGAAGCAGGTGCCGTTGGTGTCGATAAACACGCGCACGGCGGCGGCCCGCTGGTCGGCAATGCGGAACGAGCCGTCGAAGGCGGACTCGACTGTCCAGGTGCGTGCGTTTCCGCCGGCGAAGGAGGTGAGGCCGAGCAAGGCGTTGCTGCTGCTGCTGGAGCCGATGTGCAGGTCCCACTCGGGGAAAACGTTGATGCCGACGCGGCTGACGCCGGTGGTCTGGGCTGATCTGATGGTGCAGCCTTCGCGGGCCGACCAGGGAGCGTCGGTGACGCCGGAGTAGGGCACCGAGAGGGCAAAGGCGCTCTGTGGGGTGAGGCCGACGGGCTGGCGGGGTGTGAGCGTTGTGGACCCCACGGAGACTCCGATCCAGCGCTGGGTTCCGTTGAACAGCTGCGTGGGCGAGCCGAAGTCCAGCTCGGTGGAGAACTTGCCGGCGACGGCGGTGACGGATTTGGTGACGCTGGCCAAGGCGGAGCCGCCGGACTCGGCGTTGAACAGGCGGAAGGTCAGAGTCGCCGGTCCGTTGAGCGGCGCACCGGAGCCGTCGGTGAGGAAGCCCTGATAGGGGATCAGGGCCGGGCCCCGGATGTTCAGCGTGCCGGTGCCGCTGGAGCCGTTCCAGCCGCCGACCTGGATGTAGTACAACTGGCCGGCTTGAGCGGTGAAGGTGAGGCGTGCCTGATTGAAGCCGCCGCTCTGGTCATCACAAGCCAGGCGGCAGGAGCCAAGGCTGCCTTCGTTGTTGCAGACCAGGGTGTCGTAGACGGCCAGAGTGGTGTCGAAGCCGGAGCCGATGGTGTCGATCGTGATCGGGCCGGTCTCGGGGGAGACCAATGTGTACCAGACGTCCTTGCCGCCCTGGCCTGAGAAATCGCACACGGCGTTGGAGCGGTCGGAGTCGGTGGCATTGGTGGTGTTGAAGGCGACGGAGGTGTTGCGGGAGGCAGCGATGGCTCCGGTACAGGCGTCATTGGCGGGCGCCTGCGCATGCGCGGCGGCGGCAAGGGCCAGAGGTGTCGCGAAGCAGGCGGTGCGAAGCATTCGGGCCAGACGGGTGGTGGGGGCGGCTGAAGCGGGGGCGGGGGTGGCGCGAGTGGTCATGGGGGTGTCCTTCGGCGAGCGGGCTCGGTCCGCGTGCTGCGCGGGTGGGCAGCGCAGGCCAAAGCGGCTGCCATGTGGGCAAGCGAGAGATCGCCCGTGCGGACGACAGGCAAACTGCACGGCGGTGCGGGCGGAGCGGAGGCGGGCCTCGTCGGGCGCGACCGGCGAGGCGCTGGGCGCGAAGTAGCGGTCCTCCAGGGCCTTGATCTCCACCAGCAGGTCTTGCCTGGCGGCGGCGGGGAGAGCGGGTCCGCCGTCGGCGGCGATGCGGCGGAGGAGGTCGATGGTGGTGACGGGGTTGACCTGGCGGGGCATGACAAATCGCGGCGCCGCGGCGGGGGCGGCGGTGCGGCGGCGGGTGAGGCCCCAGACCAGCGCGACGATGAGGGCAAGCACGGCGGCAAGGGCCGCGTAGAGCGACCAATGCGGCCCTGGCAGGGCGGCGAGGGCGACGGTGGCGTCGGCGGGGACCAGGTCGGCATCGGCGTAGCGACGAAGGACGGGCAGGGGTGTGGGCGGCGATGGCGCCTCGCCGGGCTTGGGCTCGGGCGGCGCGGTGACCAGCGGTTCGCCCGCGGCGACGCGGAGCGTGGGGAAGCGGAAGGTTTCGGGGCGGCCTTGGGCGAGCAGCGTGACCGTCCACGAACGCTCGGTGAGGGCGACGGCGCGGCCCTTGGCGGCAAGCAGATCGGACACGGTGATGCCGTTGTCGGTGACCTTGTGGACGGTGAAGCCGGGGATGGAGGACAGGTCGGCCAGGGCGGCCAGGTCGGGGATCAGGCCGGCGCCGGAGGCTTTGACCTCGAGTGTGACGGTGCCGGCGGCGGGTGCGTCGGCGTCGGGTGCGGCGTTCGGGCGGGCGGGGCCGGCGAAGGCGCGGTCGTCGAGGATGAACTCAACCTTCAGGTCGCTGATGCGGGTGGGGGCGGCGGCGGCGGAGGCTGCCGCGGGCGGTGAGGCAGCGCTGACGGCCAGCGGGCCGGAGGCGATGGGGAGGATGACCATGCCGGAGGAGTCGCGGAAGTCCATGTCCAGCGAGAGGGCGGGGATGGTGTCGACGGCGGGGTCCTTGGCTTTGAGGACGAGGTAGGCGATGGGGGTCTGCTCCCAGCCTTCGCGGTTGCCGGCCAGGGGGCTGTCGATCGGCGTGGGGCGGATCTCGGGCTTGGCGAAGGCGACGGAGAGGACTTCAAAGCGGTCGCTCAGGGCTTCGCGGGCTTTCTTCTCGAACAGCTCGCGGTAGTCGATGGGCTCGCCGGTCATCGGGTTCCAGCCGTTGGCGGTGAGGTACTTGGCGAAGCCGCCGCTCTCGCGTGAGACGGCGACGGTGGACCAGACGCTGACGGCCAGGCCGAAGGGCTGGGTGCCGACGGAGGTGGGGCCGTCGACGGCGACGTTGAGTTGCACTTCGCTGAGCAGGTCCTGGTAGTACGCCAGGGTGGCGCGGATGGGGGCGGCGGCGGGATGGTCGCCGAGCAGTTCAGCGGCGGCGCGGGCGTAGCGGTGCTTGAGTTCGGGGTTGAGTTCTGAGAGCGAGCGGGCGGCTGCCTGGGCGAAGAGTTCAATGTGGCGGGCGCGGTGGGCCTCGGGCAGGGCAGCCAGAGCCTGGGCGACGGCGGCGAGCTGCGGGGTGTTCTGGGCGTCCTGCCGGGTGAGGAAGCCCAGGTCGGACGCGCCCAGGGCGGCGTTGAACCACTGGATGAACGGGCGGGCGGCGGGCTGGGCGTTGGGGCGGCCCAGTGCGGTGGTGTAGGCCGCGGCGGCACGGGAATAGAGCGAGAAGGCGTTGTCGCGGAGGCTGGTGTAGGTGGCCAGGTCGGCCTTGCGGCCGTAGAGGTACTCGGCCTGATCGAAGTTCAGGTCGGCGGCGGCGAGCAGGGCCTGCCAGGCCTCGGGGGCGGAGGCCTCCAGGGCGGGCACGAGATCGAGCGCGACGGAGTAGCCGCGGACCACTTCGGCGGCGAGTTGCTGCTCGGTGCGTTTGGTGCCGGCCTGCTGCTGCACCTGCTGGTTGCGCCACATGGTGGCCAGGCGCTGGCGCATGGCGTCGGCGAGCTTGAGGCGGGTGGCGACGGGGAGGGAGTCCAGCGGGCCGAAGACGGAGGCCAGGTCGGCGGGCTGGTAGACCTCGGCAGAGGAGTGGCTGGCGGCGAAGGCGTCGATGAGCAGTTGGACGGGCAGGGGGCCGATCTGCAGTTCGCGCAGCGAGGCGAGGGTGGAGGCGAGCTTGGCGAGGTGGCGTTGCTGGAGCGCGCGGGTGAGGGGGATGCCGTCGCCGCCACCGCCCCCGAAGCCGCCGTAGCCGCCGTACATGCCGTAGGGGCTGTACATGGAGGATCGGCCGGCGCGGCCGGAGGAGGGGCTGCGCTTGGTGTAGGTGGGCCAGGCCTTGAGGACGGCCTCGGCCAGAGCGCGGGCGCGAGCGGGGTCGGACGCGGCGATGGGGCGGATGAGGCCGAGGGCGGCGTCGATCTCGCCGGCTCCGCCCTGGGTGGTGGCGACGAGCAGTTCGAGCTTGGCGGCCAGGCCGGGGTCGATGGTCAGCAGCCACTGCTCGGAGGGGAGCAGGCGGGCGAGGTCATCGGCGGCGATGGGGCGCATGCGCTGCTGCTCGCCGTCGCCGTACCCCCCATACCCGCCGTACATGCTTGAGCTGCGCATGCCGCCCATCGCCATCATCCCCCCCATGCCACCCATCCCTCCCATCGCACGGCCGTACATCATCGACGGGTCGTACTGCTCCTCGTTGGGCATGCCAGCCAGCGAGCGGCTGAGTTCGGCTTCTTCCAGGATCGAGGCGGTGAGCAGGTTGAGGGCCGAACGCCAGTCGGCGGCGCTCTGCGGGCCGTGGCTGAGGATGGCGCGGCCGAGGCGGCCGACCAGGGCGAGCTGTTTGGCGCGGACCTCGGGCGGGGCTTGCATCTGCACCAGGGCGGTGCAGCGGTTCTTGACGCGGCGGATGACGCTCCAAGCCAGATCGGTGCGGGCGGGCTGGTTGGCGGGGCTGAACAGCTCGGTGAGCCAGGCATCGCCGGCGGCGAGATCGATGCTGTGGATGAAGCGGAGGACTTTGGAGAGCGCGGCGGTGCGCTGGGCCTCGCTGGCCAGCGGGGAAGCCAGGACCTCCTGGCTGAGCTGCCAGGCCTGGGTGAGGCGGGCGGTGCGTTCGTTCGGTTCGTCGGTGCGGCGGGCCTGGGCGTCGAACGCGGTGGCGTAGAGGTTGAGCAGTTCGACATCGCCGGTGGCGCGGGCCTGATCGAGCGGGGGCAGGTAGGCCTGGGCCTCGACGGTGAGGCCGGCGGCGACCAGAAAGCTGGCGGCGCGGGTGCGTTTGGCGGCGGAGTCGGGGGCCTCGGCCGGGCCGCCGAAGTGGGCGGTGCCGGCGGCGATGCGGGGCGTGACGACGGTGATGTCGCCGCCCCGCGAGCCGGAGTTGCGCAGCAACTGGCCCAGCAACAGGACGTGACGCTCGGTGAGGGTCTCCGGCCAGGCGTCGGCGACGGCGAGCACCTCGGTGGGCACCAGGGCCGAGTCGCCGGTGAGCAGTTGGGTGAGCGTCCACTGGTAGATGGCGGCGGCGTCGGCCCCGGCCTGCTCGGTGAGGAAGGTGCGGACGGCGGCCCAGTCACCGGCGATGACGGCCAGGCGGTAGCGTTCGGCGGTGGCGCGGACGATGGCCTGATCGCGGGCACGCTGGAGGGCGGCGATGGCGTCGGTCGGGGTGCCCGGTGAGGCGCCGGGGTCGGTTGCGGGCCGGCGGGGCATGCCCGGCAGAGAGGGGACGAGGTTGCGGACGCCGGCGGGGAGGCTTTGCAGGTCTTCGGGGGAGAGGCCTTCGGGGAGGACCATGCCCTCGGGGACGGCCAGGCCCGGCTCGGCGCCGTCGCCTTCAGGCGAGGTGGGGTCGCCGAGTTCGCCCATGTCGCCCCGAGAGGGGGCGCCGCTGCGACCAGCGGTGGCGGCGGCACCGAGGCCGTCGGTGGGGTCGGGCGGGCCGACGAGCGTTGCGGCGGCGCGGGCCAGGCGGGCGAGGCGGATGCGGGCGTCGATCACGCTGGTGGGGTCGCGGCGGAGGTTCATCCGCTGCAGGAGGCGGCCGATGGGGGTGGAGAAGGTGAGCCGCTCGGCGGGGTCGTCGCCGGCGCGGCCGCTGCGGGAGCCGTCGCCATCGCCGAAGCCGATCAGGTTGCCCATGCCGGTCATGCCGCCCATGCCGCGGCGGCCCATCGGCTCCTCGACCATCTCCCAGTCGAAGCCGCCCCGGCCTTCGCCGATGGGGGCGAGGTCGATGTCGGGCGCCGGCTCGGCCAGCGCCGGGGAGGGCGCGTGGCTGGGGGCGGACAACGCCAGGGCCAGACCGGCGAGTCCGAGCAGGCGGATGGCGGTGGGGCGGGCGGGGGCGGTGTGCGTGGTGGTCATGGGAAAGGGCCGGTGAAGCGGGCGTGAATCAGACCGAAGGGACGTGGCGCGTGTGTGTGGCGGGACGGGGAGCGTGCGGCTCAGGAGCCCTCGCCCCGCTTGGCGGCGTCGGACGCGCCCTTTTGGATGTCTTGCCGGGCGTCGGAGGGCTTCTTGCTGGGCGACTTGCTGAGTTTCTGCTGGCGCTTGGACTGGCTGGGGTTGTTGCAGTTCTGGCAGGCCTTGGGCGGGGCCTGGGCGCGGAGCTCGTCGTCGGTGAGTTGCTCAAAGCGGATGATGGTCTCGAGGTTCTCGCGGTGCTCGGCGGCGGCGGCGGGGTCGGCGGTGGTCTCGGCGAGCAGACGCTGGTGGCGGCGGGCGGTGTCGCTCTCGGGGCGCCACTCGTCCTCAGGGGCGCCTTCCAGACGCAGGGCCCAGGCGAGGTGGTAACTGGCGGCGGCCAGTTCGGCGCGGGCCAGGGGGGCCAGGTCGGTGGGGAAGGCGGGGTCGGCCAGGAGGTCGGTCAGGGCGGACTGGGCTTCGACGAGCTGGCCGCCCTCGGCACGCAGGCGGGCCTCTTGCAGGGCCAGGGTGTGGCGCTGGGCGGACTGGGCGGGGAGCAGGGCGCGGGCCTGAGCGAGCAGATCGGCGGCGGCGCGAAGGTCTTCGGCCTCTTGCGAGGTGGCCAGGGGCTGGGCCTTGGCGAGCAGGTCGGCGGCGCGGTCGCGCTGGGTGAGGGGCTCGCCGGCGGAAAGGTGGAACGCCAGGGCGGCGACGGGCAACGCGGCCCAGAGCGACCAGCCGATGCGGCGGGGCCAGGGTGAAGCGGTGGGAGCGGGGGTTGGGGGGTTGGGGGGGGTGGTCATGGGTGTGCTCAGGCGAGGGCTTGGGCTTGGGTGGGGGCGGAAGGTGGGGTGGTGGTTGGCGTGGTTCGGGCGGCGCGGGCGGCACGGTGCAGGTCGCGGGCGGCGCGGCCGGGGCCGAACCAGGCCATCAGCGGCCAGAGGGCGGCGGCGACGGTGGCGCCGGCGGCGACGGCCACCAGTGCGAGGGTGCGCAGCGGGACGGACCGGTCAGCCTCGCGGGAGAGCATGCTCAGGCCGGCGAGGGTGGCCGAGGGCAGGTGGCGGGCGTTGCCGTCGAAGTACTGGCCCCGCAGGCGGGTGGCCAGGGTGCGCAGGGATGCGCTGTCCTGCCGGCTGGTGCGGCCGGCGATGGTCTGGCCCCGCGTGGTGCTGCCGACGCCGAGGACCAGCGCGTCGCCGATGGATGGCGGGAGGGATTCCAGCGTGCTGTCGGGCAGGGTGTCGCCATCGGAGACGACCACCAGCGTGGCCGAGCCGGGGGGCCAGGGCTTGGCGAGTTTGGCGGCTTCGCGGACGCCGGCGTAGAGATTGGTCTGGCCGGGTTTGAAGGCGTGCTCGAGCGGCAGATCGGTGAGCACGTTGGTGATGACGGCCAGGTCGCGGCTTTGCACGATCACCGGCTTGGCGGTGGTGTAGAACGCGACGATGCTGACGCGGACGCGGCGGACATCCAGCCGATCCAGCACCGAGCGCAGGGCCTCGGCGGCGCGCTGCGAGCGGGACTGGTTGCCCTCCGGGCCGGCGTCCTGCAGGTGCATGCTCGGCGAGACGTCCATGGCGATGAGCAGGTGCTGCACCGGGCCGGAGGACTGATCGGCCGAGCCGGTGGCGCGAGCGCCGTCGATGTGCAGCAGCGTGAGCAGGCCCCAGGCGGCGGCGGTGACGGCCAGGGTGCGCAGGGCGGCGGCGGGCCACCACCAGCGGGGCAGGCCGGGCACGCGCACGGTGCGGCCGGCGGCGGAGGGGGCGAGCAGGCCGATGATGCGGGCGGCCCGCCGGGCGTGCAGCCACTCGGCCAGCGCGGCCAGCAGCGCGACGGCGATGGTGAGCAGGGCGATCACCATGGCGTGTACCTCAGGCCCAGCAGGCCGAGCAGGTGCAGGGCCAGCAGGCCCAGCCCGGCCAGGGCCAAGGGGGTGAAGTGGTCGACGGGTTCGGGCTGGCGGGCCTGCAGGCGGGTGGGCTGCATGCGGGAGATGGTCTGGAAGATCTGGGCCAGGCCGGCGGGGTCCTGCGCGGCGAAGACCTGCCCGCCGGTGGGCGTGACCACCTCGACCAGTTCACCCGGCGGCGGGCCGTCGCCGACGTGGATGGCGTGCACGAGGATCTGCGACTCGGCCAGTTCGGTGCCGATGCGGTTGGCGGCTCCGCCGCTGAGGTCGGAGGAAAATCCGTCGGTGATCAGGACGATGAGTTTGTCGCCGGGGGCGCGGCCTTCGGCCTGGGCGACGCCCCGCGCGTGGGTGAGGGTGTCTTTGCTGAACTTCAGGGCATGACCGACGCGCGTGGAGCCGAGCGGGGAGGGGAGGGTGGCGGGGTCAAGGAACGGCGTGGCGTTGGCGATGGCGGAGAGGTCGCGCGTGAGCGGGACCCAGCGGACGACCTCGCCTCCGAAGATGGTCAGGCCGAAGGCGTCGTCCTTGCGGTCTTTAAGGAACTGGTTGATGGCGCCCATGGCGACCTGGTATCGGCTGCCGCCGGAGGCCATGGCGGCGGACATGGAGCCGGAGACGTCGAGCACGAACTCGATGTTGGTGAGGACCTTCTCATTTGAAGGCGGGCCGAGACGCTGCGGGCCGGCGAGGATGAGCACGGCGGCGGCCAGCAGCAGCACGGGCGTGAGCGTGAGCCCGCCGAGCAGGGCGGCGAGCGTGCGCTGGGCCAGCGGCGCGCGGGCGAGCGCGGGGGTGCTGAGGTCCACCGGGAGAGCGGGGCGGCCGGCGCGGTGCAGACCAGCGCGGCCGAACAGGCGGGCCACCTCCAGTGCACCCAGGGCGAGCGGGATCAGCAGCAGCAGGAGCAGCCAGGGGTGGGCGAAGCTCATGCAGCGCCTCCGGCGGGATGGGCGACGGTTGGCGCGGTGGCGATGGTCGCGAGCAAACGCTCGGCGTGGGCCTGGGCCAGAGCGGGGTCGGCGGGGCGGTCGTGGAACCAGGCTTCCAAGGCGCGGAGCGTGGGCGCGGCCAGCGGGTCGTCACGCAGACGGGCGAGGGCCTGGGCGCGGGCCAGCGGCGTAGATGGCGCGGGCCCAGTAGCGCGGGCGCCGGTCTGAAAGTGCAGCAGCAGCAGGTGCTCCATGCTGGCGCGAAGGTCGGGGCTGGAATCGCCGGTGAGCACGCGGGCGATCAGCGGGCGGAGGCGGTCGGCCAGTGTGGGGGGCGCGGGTGGCGGGGTTGGCGATGGAGAGGTGCGCAGCAGGCGGCGGGCGAGCAGCCAGCCCAGCGGCGCCAGCCAGAGCACGCCGCCGATCAGGAGCGCTGTGCGGTAGCCGCCCAGGCCCCGGGCGGCGGGCAGGCTGGCCTGGGAGAGGAGCAGATCGGCATCCTCAGGCAGGGTGGCGGTGACGGCGACGAGCGCGGGCGGCAGGCCGGGGGCGGGGGTGCCGTCGGCGAGCTCGAGGTGCTCGGCGAGGTTGATCTGGCCGGGGAGGGCGGAGACGAAGCGGAGGTCGTAAAGGAAGGCGGTGGGGCCGTCGGGCGTGACAGAGTTGATGCGCAGCGAGAGGGTGGGTCGGGCTGCGGCGGGGGGCGAGGCTGGGGCCGGTTCGGTGACGGGGAGGGCTTCCAGACTGGCGGCGACGGCGGGGGCCACACGCAGGCCCGCCAGCGGGGCGCGGTAGATCAGGCGGCCCTCGATGCCGACGGTGGAGCGGGCAGGGGGGGCGGCGGGGGTGGACGCGGCTGCGGTGGACGGGGATGCCGACGGCGACGCAGTTCCCCGGCCGGTCGCCGGGGCGAGGCCCAGTGTGCCCGCGAGCAAGGCGGTGCAGGCGGCGGCGGTGAGGCCGTGGAGTGTGCGGCGGCTCATCGCGCGGCCCTCCGGGCGTGGCCCGCGGAGAGCAGCCGCCGGACCTGGGCGATGATCACGCGGCCGGGGTCGGCGGTGTTGATGACGGTGTGGGGGATGGCGGCGGCGAAGTCGGGGCGCTGGCCCAGCGGGGTGCCGAAGGCGGCGGCGGTGGTGCCGGGGCTGAGGAGGACGGGCGTGTCGCTCTCGGCCTGACGGGCGAGGACGAAGCCAGCGGCCAGCGGGCGGCCCTCGGCCGGGTCGGCCAGTTGCAGGACGGAGAGGTCGTGCCGCTGGGCCACGCGCGCGGCGGCCTGCCAGGCGTCGGGCTCGTGCATGTCCGCGAGCACCAGCACGGTGGCGATGGAGCGGTCGGCGGCGGCGAGTTCGTCAAGTGCGTTGGCCAGCGTGAGCGGCGGTTGGCCGAGGGTGGCCAGCGCGGATGGCGGTTTGGCGATGGCCGCCCGCGCCGCGTCCAGCGTGGCCCAGAGGCGGGCGCGATCCAGCGTGGGCGTGCACAGCGCGGCCGAGGCGCGGGGCAGGCCGGCGATCCACAGGCCGACGGGGCTGCGGCGGCGGATGCCGACCAAGGCGAGGGCGGCGCCGATCCAGAGGGCCGCCTGGAGTTTGCTGACCGGGGCGGTGGCCAGCCGCATGGAGGCGCTGGCATCGAGCAGCACGTGCAGGCCGGAACGGCGGGCGGACTGGAAGGCCTTGACGTGGACGCGGCCGGCGCGGGCGGTGGTGCGCCAGTCGATGGACTTGATGGGGTCGCCGGGTTGATACAGGCGGCTCTGGGCGTAATCGATGCCCGGGCCGAGGAAGCGGGAGGCGTCGGTGCCGGTGGTCAGGTCATCAGCGAGGCGGCGCAGGGTGAGTTCCCACTGGGCGGCGCCCAGGTGCTCCGGCAGCGTTGGCAGCGGTGCGGCGGGGTTCATGCGCAAAGGGGCCGAACGGGAGTGAAGGCGGATCAGGTTCCGGCGAGCACGTCGGCCAGGACCATCTCGGCGGTGCGGCCCCGGGCCAGGGCGTCGTAACTCAGGCGCATGCGGTGGAGCATGACGTCGGGGGCGAGGGCGAGCAGGTCGGCCGGGATCGCATACGTGCGGCCCTTGAGCCAGGCGCGGGCGCGGGCGGCCTGGGCCAGGGCGATGCCGGCGCGGGGGGAGCAGCCCAGGTCCAGATCAGGATGGCGGCGGGTGCGATCGACCAGTTCGATGCAGTGGGCGAGGAACACGTCTGAGACGTGCACGGCCTGCACCTGCTCCATGGCGGCGGTGAGGTCGGCAAGCGTCACGCCCCCGGTCTGGGCGTCGATGGCGTCAAAGGCCGAGCGGGGGACGGCGCCCACGGCCGCGGCACCCGCAGTCTCGGCGGTGGGGGATGTGGCGGTGGCGGAGCTGGGTGCGGCGTGCTTGTTCAGGCCGTAACTGAGGCTGCGGCGGAGCACCTGGGTCTCCTGCTCGCGGGTGGGGTAGTGCAGGCGGTGGCAAAGCATGAAGCGGTCGAGCTGGGCTTCGGGCAGTTCGAAGGTGCCGGCCTGCTCGATGGGGTTCTGGGTGGCGATGACCAGGAAGGGCGTGGGGAGCCGCCATGTGTTGGCGCCGATGGTCACGCGGCGTTCCTGCATGGCCTCCAGCAGGGCCGACTGCACCTTGGGGGTGGCGCGGTTGATCTCATCGGCCAGCAGCAGGTTGGTGAAGATCGGGCCCTTGTGCACGCGGAAGGCGCGGCCCTGAGGGGTCTCTTCGAGGATCTCGGCGCCGACGATGTCGGCCGGGAGCAGGTCCACCGTGAACTGCACGCGGCCGAAGTGCAGGTCCACCGCCTTGGCCACCGCGTGCACGAGCAGCGTTTTGGCCAGGCCGGGCACGCCTTGCAGCAGCAGGTGCCCGCCGGTGAGCAGGGCGATCAAGATGCGTTCGACGACGACATCTTGCCCGACGACGGTGCGGGCGACCGACTGGCGCACGGCGGTGGCCAGCGGGGCCTCGGTCTCGGGCGGATCGACCGCGACGGGCCCGGGCGCGGCAGCGGGGTTGGAACCGGGGGCGGAACCGGCGTGGGTGTGGAGCGAGCCGTTGGCGGGGGCGGTGGTGCTCATTGGTGGGGGGCGGGGGTTCTGGGGCGGGCGGTCGGGCGGGGGTTTGACCAGCGGAGGGACGCACGCGGCATGCGGGCAGGGCACCGCGGGCGCGAAGGCGGCGGCTGGAGGGGGCGCCGGGCGCAAACACAGGAGGCTGAGAAGAACGGCGGGCCGCCTGTGAGAGTGTACACGAAGGCGCGGTGAAGGGTTCCCCAGATTTCCAGATGATCAGCAGTTGAGCGATCTCGGCCGCGCTGTTCAGACGGACTGGTTCGCGTGCAGGGTCGTGCGGTGGCCTTACTTGGCGGATGGCTCCCCCGGTGAGGCGGGGGTCGGCGCCGGCAGCACCAGCGTGGAGTGCCCCGCGGTGACCAGCAGCGCGTTGGGGATGGCGACCAATCGCGAGGGCGGGCTGGGCATGGCGACGGCGTGCACGCTGGTGGCCATGCCGGTGAGGCTGTCCAGGATGAACAGGCGGTAGACCTGCTCGGTGTCCGGCAGGGCGTCGGGCGGCGGGTTGCCGTCGCCGTTGCCCGCTTCGGGGCGACCGCCGGGGGCGGCGGGCAGCACCGCGGCCGGGCGGGTGCCGGCGACGCTCATGGTCACCAGGGCCTTGTCAACGGGGATGGCCGGCAGCAGGGTGTCGCGGCCGCCCAGGCCGATCTCGCCCCCGAAGGCGTCCATACCAACCACCTCGCCCCGGTCGCTGAGCACCACCACGCCGCGCGGGCCGGAGAGGGCGACCGGTGAGGAACTGCCCAGACGCGGGTCCACGGCCACCATGCGGCTGGGGCCCCGGGCGTCCATCTGGTCGCGGCCTTCCATGCGGGCGCGGGTGTCAAGCGGGGCGGCGGCCACCTGGCCGGTCACCGGCGAGGCGAACCACAACAGGCGGTCCTCGGAGTACAGCAGCAGCGACTCGCCGACCAGGTACGCGTCGAGCGTCGCGGCGGCGGGGTGCCCGGCGAGGGTCCAGCGGGTGCGGGCGGTGTCGACCTCCAAACCGGTGACGGCGGTGTCCTGGGCGACGACCAGATCACCCCGGTCGGTAGCGCGGAGCCAGCGGACGGCGCCGTGCTGGGGCGGGAGCACCTGGGTGAGGGCGACCTTGCCGGTACGGGCGTCGATCACCTGCACGGCGGGCACCCCGGTGGCGGCGCCGGTCTGGTTGGGGGCGCCGGTCATGCCGGCGAGCACCAGCCGGCCGCCGACAGCGCGGGCATCGATGACGGTGGCCAGCACGCTCTCGGGCTGCTCGGCGTTGTCGGGCGGCGGGGCATCGCCCGCGGCCTGGCCGGCCGGGGCGGGGGGGGGTGCGGGGGGTGCGGGAGCGGCTGCGGGGGCGGCTGCGGCCTTGTCTGACGGCTGGAGCGTCCAGAGGGGCTGCCCGGAGTCGACGTCGAAGGCGACGGTGCGGCCGGTGCGTTCGACGAGCATCAGGCTTTGCTCGTCGCCAACGGCCAGCAGTTCATCGAACGAGCGCATGGCGGCAGCGCCGGCGCCGCCGCTGCGGATGAGGATGGGGCGGTCGGGCACGCCGGGCCGCATGGCGCCGGGGCGCGGGGTGGGGAAGTGGTCGTCAAAGGGCTTGGTGGTCCAGGCCAGCCGTGAGGCGTCGTCGGCGGGGGCGGCTCCGTCGGTCCGCAGCCGCGAGAGGGTGGCCCGCTGGCGGCTGACGAAGACCGCCGAGGTGGCGTCCAGCCGGAGCAGTTCGGCTTCGCGGCCGACCTGGGAAGTGACCAGCGGACGCAGTTCGGCGGGCTTGGCCTGCCCGCCGGCGAAGATGGCGACGCGGCCGTCTTCGTGCCGCATGGCCACCAGACCCTGCGCCGCGTTGCCGGCGGCGCCGGCGCCACCCTGCAGGGTGGCCAGCGGTTCAAGCAGCGCCCACCCGCTGAGCACGCGGGCACCCTGGCCGGTGGGGCGGCCGATGGCCGGCCAGCGCTGCGAGACGGCCAGTTGCTGCGACAAGCGCTGGCGAAGGGCGGCCATGTCCACCGGCTGGCCTGCGACGGTGAGCGGCTGGTTGCCGATCAGCGGCTCTGCGCGACGGATGACATCGGCGGCGGCGGTGAGCAGCCCGCGATCGGCGAGGTTCTGCACCAGACGGCCGGCGATCTCGGGCAGGGGCACGGCCGAGGCGTCGCCAAGGGCCTTGGCCGAACGCAGGGTGGCCTCCAGGGCGCGGCCGGCGGCAGCGGTGCGGTCCTGCTGGGTGTGCACGTCGGCGAGGCGGAGCAGGATGGCCGGCGCCGAGGCGCTGACGGTCCAGCGGGCGGCGGCGGCTTCCAGTTCGGTCGGCTCGGTGGAGACCGCCAGCGTGGCAGCGGCCTGGGCGGCGTCGGCATCGTGGCGGGCGTAGCAGGCGCGGCCGGCGTTGGTGAACAGCGCCCGCAGGCGGCGTTCGGCCTCGGCAGCGCCGGAGAAGGCCAGCCGGGGCCCGGAATAGACCGCAGCGGAGAGTTCGCCGGAGGCGAGCACGGCCTGCAGGCGGTCGGCGGCCTGCTCGTTGCGGCCGGCGGTTTGCTCGGCCAGGGCGCTGGCCATGGCGTGGGCGAGCCGCTGCTCGGGCGTCTGGAGCATGGGCTCGACGGCTTGCAGGGCGGGGGCGACGGCGGCAGCGGTAAGCGCGGGCCGCACGGGTGTGACGCGGCGAAGGCCGGGGGCGTCCTGCGTCCACTCGACCATGGTCAGCACCGCGTCGGCGAGCTTGCGGCGTTGCTCGGTGGCGCGGGCGATGGCGGCGGGGTCGCCGGACTCGGCGGCGCGGGCCATGGCGGTGCCGGCGCGGCCCACCAGTTCGGGCACCTGCTCGCCCCGGCCCGAGCGCCAGGCCATGTCGGCCAGCAGCACCGCGGGGGCGGGGTCGGCCGGGCGTTCGGCCAGCTGCGCGGTCATGGCCTCGGCGGCGGCCGACCAGGCCATGTGGGCGTGGATCTGTCCGTCGTCGACGACCACCAGCTCGCGACCGGTGGCCAGCACGTTGCCGGCGCTGTCCAGCGGCAGCCGCTTGGCGGGCTGGTCGGGTGCGTCGGCGGCCAGCACCTCCACCCCGCTGATGGTCGGCACCAGCACGCGGGGCGAGCCGGCGGCGGACTGCAGCACGGCGACGCGGCCCCGGATGCCGGGCAGATCCATGGGCTGGTTGGAGCGGACGAGCGTGCCGGCATTCGCGGGCGTCTGGCTGAGGGCCGCGAACTGGGCGACGGGCACGGAGGCGACTTGGCGATCGCTGACGGCCAAAAGGTGCTCGCCGGCGAGCAGCAGGTAGTTGGGCGAGGCCAGGGCCTCGGCCGGAACGGCGGCGGCCAGCGAGCCGGATTGCAGATCCAGCTTGAGCACGCGGCGGCGATCGGGCGAGACGGTGAACAGCCAGCCGGCGTCCGGGCCTCGGGCCGGGTCGGGCACGATCACCGGCACGTTCATGGCGAAGCCGGAGGTGACGACGTTGTTGTCCAGCGGCTCGGCGGCGAGGCGGTGCACCCAGAGGGGGCGGCCGTCGACGGCGGAATAGGCGGCGACGACGCCGACTTTGTCCGAGCGGTAGACCACGCCCCGGTGGATGACCCCGCCGTCGGAGACGGAGGTGGAGCGGAAGAAGGGCAGGCTGCCGGCGGAACCGACCAGCGAGGTCCACAGGCGTTCGCCGGTGAAGACGTTGACGCCGAGGAGGTAGAGCGCGGTGAGGCGGCGATCGGGCTGGGCCTTGCGGCAGGTGAGCACGGCGACGTCGCCGTCAACCAGAATGGGCCCGCGGACGGCGGTGCCCCGGCCGAACTGCTCGTCGAGCATGTCGGCGAAGCGGACCCACAGGGCGCGGCCGGTGCGGGCGTCGAGCGCAGCGACGGCCTGCACGTTCTCGCCGGTGCGGGGGTCGAAGGACTCGGTGGTGGCCAGCACGATGGCCCCGCCGGCGGCCATGGTGACGGTGGTGAGCTCTTCGGGCAGCCCGCTGGACATCTGGCGGCGGGCGAAGCGGAACTGGTCCTGGGCCTCGCGTTCGTTGGCGGGGTTCATGCCCGCCAGTTCCATCACGTCTGTCCGCCAGGCCTCGCCAAGGCTGCGACGGTCGATAGCGACGACTTCGTTGGGGCCCGAGACCAGCAGCAGATCGCCGCTGAAGGCGGCGACGGAGCGAAGTTGGCGGGCCTCGCGCGGGATCAGGTCTGAGCCGGGGCCGACGCGGGGGAGTTCCAGTTCGCGGTCGATGGCGAAGCGGACGGTCCGCACCGGCATGGCGACGACGTCGTCAAGCTCGGTGGCGGGCATGGGGTCCAGCGGGGAGATGGCCCGCGCGAAGGCGGCGGGCGGGGCCGGCGCCGGCGGGCCGGGCTGGGCCTGCAGCGAAGCGAGCAGCGGCCCGCCGGACAGTTCAGGGAGGTATCTGGCCAGCAACTGGCCGACCTGGGCCGCGTCCTGCCGCTGGGCGGGGAGATCAGGATGGTCGGCGGCCTGCTGGAGGAGCAGGCGGGCGGCGTGGAAGCGGGCCTGGCCGATGGCCTGGCGGGCGAGGGCGAGCGTGGCCCGCAGGCCTTCGGGCGAGAGGAAGTAGGAACGCTCGAGCGGCGCCCAGTCGCGGGCATCGGCCAGTTGGGCGACGCGGGGGGCGACGGCGTCCTGCCAGGCGGCCAGCGTCGCCGGGCTGGAGCGCAACGCCGCGTGCACGCGGTCGCGCGCTGTGACGTAGACCGCCGGGTCGGTGGCGCTGGGCACCAGCGCGCGGGGCTCTTCCTGCAGCAGGCGGTCGGTCAGGCGGACGGCCTGCTCGGTGTTGCTGGAGGCGAGGTGCTCAACCAGACGGGAGAGGGTCTCGGTGGCGACGGGCGAGTCGTTGATGAAGACGGGGTTTTCCGGCGGGGCGGGCTGCGGGTTCTCCGGCACTGGGTTGGCGACCGGATTGGCCTGCTGGGCGAATGACAGCGGCGGGGCGAGCAGCGCCAGGGCCAGACCGGCGACCGCCAGCACGGAGCCCGGGTGCAGGTGGGGGGGCTGGAGGATGGGCCGGGGGGCGTGGGGCACGGTGAACCTCGGGCCGGGCGGAGGGGGTGGGGGCGGAAGAGGACGGGTGGGGGGCGGCGGAACTCCCGGACATTACGCGAACGGCGAAGGGGGGGTGGTCATGGGTGGTGGCGGGTGGTGCTGGCCGGGCTGGGCGGAAGCGGGGGTGTGGGGAGCAGGTGGAGTATCGGTTGCCCAGGCGGGCGGGTCCGCGCAGACGGCGCAACCGACGAGGTTGTACGCCCGGGAAGCAAGAAGGTTGAGCGCAAGAGGCGCGGGCAGCGAGAATTCACCCCAGTGGGGCTCAAGCGTGCCCAAGGCCGTGGGCTGTCGGTCCGATCTGACCATGGGCGTTCGCCCTCGGGCCGATTCACCCGGTGGTCTGTGGCAGTTGAATATGGCGGCACTGTTCCTTCAGTCAGGCCGGCAGCCTGAGACCCCGCAGGGGTCGGGTGCGATCGGTACGGTCGCCAGTCGCCTGCCGGGACGGTCCCCCGTGCACCGCCGTCGCTCGGTGCGGGTGGCGGTGCTGGTGACGGCCATCGCCCTGATGAGCCTGGGCGATTTGTACATGACGCTGACGTTCCTCACCCACGGGGGCATGAGCGAGGGCAACCCCATTGCCCGCTGGGTGATGAGTTTCAACTGCGAATGGCTGCTCTCGGCGTGGAAGGTGATCCTGCTGGGCGTGACCTGCGGGCTGCTGCTGCTGACCCGGCGGACGCGTTCGGCGGAGATCGCGGCGTGGTTCTGCGTCGCGGTGATGGTGTGGCTGTCGGTGCGGTGGATCACGTACGCGGGGTATGCCGCGGAGGCGGCGACGGCGGTGGCGGAGGTGGAGCAGCGGCCGGCGGACTGGGTGCGGTTTGACAACTGACCGGCGGGGCGGGTGGCTGCGGGTGGGGCGGCTGGGGTGCGGACGGGCGGCGGGCGGGGCGGGTACCTTTGCGACATGATGAGCCTGGCTGGGAGCGTGCGGCTGTGCGTGGCGTGCATCGTGGGCGCGGTGGCGGCGATGGCCGGCGGCTGCGGCACAGCGCCGAAGGTGGAGGTGGTCTCGGCGTCGCTGGGCGAGGTGACCGACTCGGCGGTGCAGGTGAAGGTGAACCTGAAGGTGACCAGCGAGGCGGAGGAAGCGCTGCCGCTGAAGCTGGTGCACTACACGGTGACGCTGGAGGGTGGGGCCGGCGGGTCCGGTGCGGGAGGAGCGGGGAGCTTCAAGGGGACGCGGGTGGCCGAGTCGGTGCTGCCGAAGAAGGGCGGGGTGGCGCTGGTGCTGCCGGCCTCGATGCTGATGAGCATGGGGAGCGGGGAACTGCGGTACACGATCACCGGTGAACTGACGTATGTCCGCCAGGGCCCGGTGCCGGAGTGGCTGTACGACATGTACCTCTCGCGGCCCTCGGTGGCGTTCAGTGGGTCGGGGGTGGTGGGGGCCGCGGCGGCCGCTCCGGCGGCGTCGCCGGCGGCGGTTCTGATTCCGGCAGCGACGAATCCGGCCGGCGGTCCGACCCCGGCGGGCCCGGGCGGCGGGTGAGGCGGGCGGGGGCGTGTGAGTGGGGCGGGGAGCCCCGATCGCTATACTGGCTTTGATGGCTGTGCACGTGCAGGAACTGACCTCCAGCGTTCATTCGGTGGACGCGCACGGGCGGGTGTGTCTGGTGGACGGAGCGGTCCGCCGCGCGGTGTCCGCGGAGTTGCACGGCGCGCTGCTGGCCCTGGCGGGCCGGGGTGGGCTGGAGCGGCTGCACGGGGCGGGATTGGTGCGGACGCAGGTGCTGCCCGCGGGTGCGATGGGGAGCGAGGGCCTTGGTGAGCATCAACTGGAGCACGAGCGGCTGCCGTTTGTGAGTTACCCCCAGGAGTGGACGCTGCCGATGCTGCGGGACGCGGGGGTGTGCACGCTGGAGATGGCGATCGCCCTGCAGCGTGAGGGGCTGGCGCTGTACGACGCGCACCCGTACAACGTGACCTTCCGGCACGGGCGGCCGGTGTTTCTGGACGCGTCGTCGATCCGGGCCGGCGGGGTGATGGAGAAGTGGTGGCCGGAGGAGTTCTTCAGCAGCTTTTATGCGCCGGTGCGGCTGCGGAGCATCAACCCGCTGCGGCGGTACCTCTGGCCGGTGGCGCAACTGGTGGCGCACAGCGAGCACCACTTTGCCGACTTTGACAGTCCCCGCGCTCTGGCCCGCACGCTGGCTGGGCGCAAGCGTTTCGGCCGGCTGGCGTGGGGCTATTGGCGGCGGGCCAAGGGCTTTAAGGCGGGGCGGAACGACCGCGAGCGGACCATCGCGTACCTGAGCGACCTGCGTGACCGGCTGGCCGGGCTGAGTTTCCCCAAGCGGCGTTCGGAGTGGGGCGGGTACAAGGAGCCGGGCGGGCGGTATGACCAGCCGGAGAGCTATTCGCCCAAGGCCCGTGCCGTGGAAACGCTGCTGCGGCGGCTGCCGCCGGGGCGGCTGACCGATCTGGCGTGCAGCAAGGGGTGGTTCGCGGGGCTGGCGGCGACGATGGGGCACACGGCGCTGGGGGTGGAGATCGACGCCAACGCGGTGGAGGCGGCGCGGCCGCTGGCGGCCGAGCGGCGGATCGACATTGCGTGCATGAACGTGATCTGGCCGACGCCGCCCCAGGGGCGGGCGCTGAGCTACCCGTCAGCGCTGGAGCGGTTCGCGTGCGACACGCTGCTGATGATCGCGCTGATGCACCACCTGGTGCTGCGGCAGGGCGTGAGCTTCCGGTCGCTGGCGGCGATGGCGGCGGCGTACGGGCCCCGCAACCTGATCATCGAGTGGATCCCGCGTGACGACGTGTACGTGAAGAACTGGCCGACGGAGATGGGCGTGAGCATCCCCGACTGGTACACCGAGGAGAACTTTGTGGCCGCGCTGCGGGCGCACTTTCCCAAGGTGGACAAGGTGCCCAGCGGCGAGGGGCATACCGAGTTCCGCGGGCCGACCAGCCGCGTGATGTACCTGTTCCAGCGGTGAGCGGCGGGGGGCGGGGGGGGGG
>JAJTDF010000146.1 GCA_021294835.1 Planctomycetaceae bacterium | reverse complement strand
CACGCACCCCGTGCTCCCTCGGCACACTCACGCCAGCCCCGCCAACCCCCGAATCGCCCGGTCCACCTCCGGCTCCACCGCCATCACGCTCAGCCGCGCCTGCTTGAGCAGCACGAAGTTCGCAAACCGCTTGTCCGCCTTCATCATCGCCAGCGTCACCGGCGTGCCCGCCGCCTTCCTGGCCACCAGATCCACCACCGGATACCGCCACACCCCCGCCGCCGTCAGGTGCGGCCGCTTCGGGTCCGCGTACGCGTCGCACGTCGCCACCGCCAACCCCACCACCGCCTTCTCATCCCCGGTGTGGTACACCAGCACCTCGTCCCCCATCTTCACCGCCCGCAGCACCTGGCACGCCGTCGGGTTCTCCACCCCGTCCCACCTCGCCCCGCTCTGGCCCCGCCCTGGCCCTGCCTTTGCACCCCCCGCCGCCGGCAGATCCGCAAACGCAAACTCCCCCGGCTCGGTCTTGAACAGGTACGTCGCCATGCCCGCATTGTCAGCCCACAGCCGCGCCAGTCAACCCCGCTGACCCGCTCACCCGCTCACCCAATCACCCACCCAGCCGCTCCATCCGCAACTCGCACCACGCCTCCAGCGACTCACCCGGCCCCAGACTCACCGTCCCCGTCCCCTCTTCCCCCATCCCCGCCCGGTTGAACGCGTCGTTCACCGCCGACTGCGGTTCCACGCAGAAGTGCGCCAGCGGCCCCCCCTGCCCACCACCACCACCACCACCACCGCCACCCGCCGGTGCTGACGGCGTGAACAGCACCATGTGCCCCAGGTTCGCCGAACTGGTCATCACCAGCCGCACCCCGCTGCCCGCCCAGGTGATCTCCGACCGCCCGCCATATCCGCCGAACACGCCGTCCACCGGCTCAGTCGGCACCGGCCCGCCCGCGTTCAACTTCGCGCACAGTTCATCGGCCACCCCCGGCCCCGTCGGCACGCCCCCCGCCAGCGGATACCGCACGCCCACCCGCGTCGCCAGCGTCGGCTCGTCGCGGTCGCTCCACAGCCGTCGGCAGAAATATGGGTGGATGCCGATCCCCGCCGGCATCGCCCGCGTGTCGGTGTTCCGCACCGCCATGTCGATGCGCAGCGTCCGCCCCTGCAGTTCATACCGCCCCTCCACCACGCAGCGCCACGGCCAGTTGGCGTCCGCCACCCCGCCCAGGTCGCACGCCAGCCTCGCGCTCACCGGCGTGCGGTCCAGAATCTCCCACGCCCGCGCCCGCACGTCCCCGTGCATCGCCGTCCCCTCCGCCGTCGTCGCCCGCAGCTTCACCGTCTGCCCGGCGAACGGGAACGCCGCCCCCGCAATCCGGTTCACCCACGGCGCCATGAAAAAGCACCCCAGCAGGCTCGCCGAACTCTCCCCGTGCGCCGCCCGCCGCATCACCGGGTAGAAGAACTTGTTCGGCCCCAACATCGAGAAATCCGCGATCCCCCCGCCCGGTTCCGCCAGCACCGTCAGCCGCAGGTCCTGATTGCTCAGCGTGATCGCCATCCCGGTGCGTCCTTCCGTTGCCATCCCCCGACTCTCGCGTCGCCCGCGCACGGGCCGCCACGCGCCAAAAACACAGCGAGGCGTGCCCTGCGCACGCCCCGCTGATCATCGACCGATTCAGCCCCCCGCCCATCAACCGTTCACCGGCCGGCGCTCAGCCGTTGCTGGCCACCTTGCCGGTCACCGGGCACGTCTTCTTCTCGCTCTTCTGCTCGGCGGTCTTCTCGCCATGGCAGCAGCCATCGGCCTTCTCAGCCGTGCCCGCCTTCTCGCTCGGGCAGCACCCGTCCTTCTTCTCAGCCGTGCACGCCGTCGCGTCATCGCACGAGGTGGCGCACTCGCTGCTCTTGGCCGCCGGGCAGCCCTTGGCCATCTCCTCATTGCCCACCGCGCTCGCCGCGTCGTGCAGCGGGCAGCAGGAGCCGTCGGCCTTGTGCTCGTGCTTGGCGTCGTTCACCAGCAACGCGCCCTTGTCATCGCACGCGCCGCCGGCGCAGTTGGCCCACTTGGCGTACCCCGCGAAGCCAAGGCTTCCCAGAGCCGCGACACCGACGATGGCAGCCAGAGACAACACCGTGGACGAGCCGCGAGCCTTCATAAGCAACCTCCGCAACAAAAACCTGCTTCAAAGCGTGCCGGCTGACGTCCGCCGGTCCTGTACGGTATACGTCCATCGGCTCCCGGGGTTCCAACATCCGCGCCTCCACCCCCCAAGCTGCCCGCCAAAGTGCACATGCATATGCGGCTTCCATGCATTTTACCCTCGCGGCCCCCTCCCGCTTCACCCTCGCCCCCAAGCCACCGATATGCGGCGTTCCGGGACGGTCCCATCGCCTCCCCGTCCGCCCAGCGCCACGCCATGAATCCCAATACTGCCGCCAACACGATGTCCGTCGCCGACACCGCCCAGGACACCTCCCCCCTGGGATCCCCATTCAGCGGCGACCAAACCCTCGCGTTCATCGCCGCCATCGAGACGCAGCTCGGCGAGTTCCGCCGGCTGGCGGCGGACACCTCGCGCCGCGCAGCCGAGCAGGCGGTCCGCCAGGCCGTCCTGGAGCGCAGCGAACAGGATTTCACAGCCCGCCAGCAGGCCGCCGAGGCCGAGATCACCAGTCTCCGGGCCGAGGCCGAACAGCGTGCCGCCGAGTTGGCCGTGCTGACCCAGGAGACCTCCGCCCTCCGCACCGCTCTGGAGAAGCGACTGGCCGAGGTTGATCACCAGAATCAGACGCTCGCCGCCCAATTCGAACAGTGGCAGGCCGAGAAGGCCGAGGCTGAACGCATCTTCAATCAGGGCCACCAACGCGTCGCCGCCGCCGAGGCCGGGTTGCAGGCCGCACAGCAGGCGCTGTCCGCCCGCGAGGGCGAGCTGGCCCGCGTTGCCGCCGCCGCTGAGGAACAACGTCGCACCGCCGAAACCGCCAAGGGCCAGGTTGAGGAAGCGCTGCTGGAGCTTGAACGCTGCGAGGCCCAGTTCCAGAGCCGCATCAAGTCGCTGCAGGAGGAACTGACCGCCCTCTCCGACGCCCAGAGCCGAACGTCTGAGAATGCCGAGGCGCAGACCCGCCGGGCCGATCAGCTCGCAACTGAGCTCGCCACTCGCACCGAGGACCTCACCAGGCAGCTCACCGAGGCCCAGGCCCGGGCCGACGCCCTCGAGCAGTCTGTCCAGTCCGCCGATGAGCGCCTCCGCGCCGCCGACCAGCGCATCAGCGCCGCAGAGACCCGCGCCCAGCAGACCGAAACGCACCTCACCGACGCCCTGGCTCGTGTCGAGCAGTTCAGCGTCGCCGGCGCTGCCGCCGAACGCCGCATCGCCGACCTCCAGGCCAGGCTTGAAGCCGCACACACCCAGCTCGCCGACGCCACCCGCTCCGTTGATCGCCTCGAGAACGCCGTCGCTCAGTCCCAGGCCGCGCTCGCCGACGCCCAGGCCGAGGCCCGCCAGACCATTCAGCAGACCGACGAACTCCGTCAACAGGCTCAAGCCGCCGCCGCAACGGCCTCTCAAGACGCCGCCGCCGCCCGCTCGCTGCTGGATGAGCTGCAGGCCGATCTGACCTCCGCCCGCGAGGCCCTGACCGCCGCCGAGGCCAACCACCGAGAGCAACTCCAGCAGCAGTGCGCCGAGGCCGCCGAGCAGGCCCGCGCCCAGGCTCGCGAGCAGTCCACGACCGCCGCCGCCCTGATGGCCGCCCGGACCGCCATCGCCATCGCCGCCGCGGAACGCCGCGCCGCCGAGGCCGAAGCCGCCCTCCGCAACAACATCACTCGCCTGCCGATCGAGGTCGAACAGGTCCGGGCTGAAGCCGCCGCCGAGAGCGAGGCCGTCCGACTGCAGGCCGACGCCCGCGTCCAGGCCGCCGAGAAAACCGCCGCCGACGCCCAGGCCCGCGCTCAGGCGCTTGATGACCACCTCGCCGAGCTCACCGCCCAGCTCCACGCCGCCCGTCAGGCCGCCGCCGACAGCGAGCAACTCCTCGATCGGGCAGCCCGATCCGAGGCCCGCGCCGCGGAACTTGCCGAGCTGCTCGACGCTGCCCAGACCCAGGCCCGCGCCAGCGCTCAGGCCGCCGAGCAGCACGCAGGCGAGCAGTCCCGTGCCTTGGCCGACGCGCAGGCGGTCAACGCCCAACTGCAGGCCCAACTGCAGACGGCCTCTGCCAGCGCCGCCGACGTCGCCGACCTCCAGGCTCGACTGGCCGAACTGACCGCCCAGCACACGGCCTCCG
>JAJTDF010000012.1 GCA_021294835.1 Planctomycetaceae bacterium | reverse complement strand
CATCCTCAACGCCCTGGTCCGTGACGACAAGCTCTGGGGCGAAAAGAACTCGAAAGAGGCTTGACAATCAACACAGTCGCTTCGCTGACATCTCTTCTCTTCTGCCTTTCCTGCAAAGCAAGACACAAAGACCAGTCAGCAAAGAAGCCAAGGAAGCCAAGGAAGGCAAACACCACCAGATCCGCCCCATCCCCCCCCCGCCCCCCCGTTCGCCTCCCCGCCCCAACCCGCCCATACTTGCGTCACTGCACCCCGGACAAACCGGCCGCAGTTGGAGCCTGACCGATGCTGACCAAGGCGGTGCTGTTTGACGACGGACGCGGGGTCCTCGCCCCCCTGACCGACCTGCGCCCGGCCTTCGCCGTCCGCACCGGAGCCTTGACCATCCGCGAGCGTCTCCGCCGCGCTCTGGGCTTGGAGATCGCCGCGCTGTACGTCCCCCCAAGGCTCGAAACGCTGGCCCGAACACGCACCGGCGAAGCGCCCGTCAACCCCACCGGAGCCCACCTCGAGGCCCTCGCCTCCACTTCGCCCGATGGAATGCTGCTCCTGATCAACGGCCGCTGCGGGCTGGCCTGGCCCGCCATCGGCAAACTCGAGCCCGGGGTCTACCTTCGCGAGGGCGGCGATGGCGACGTCGTCGCCGTCCGCCTGGACGGACCCGGTGCCCGCCGTTTCGTGGAACGCGACTTCACACCGCCGGACGGCGCCGCCGCCGAGGCCGTCCTCCGGCCCGCCCTGCTCAGCCGCCCCTGGCACGTCCGCACCTTCCGCGATCCCGCCATCGCCACCGATCTGGCCCTCCTCCAGCGCCACCACGAACCCCGCGAGCACGTCCAGGGCTGCACCGTGATCGGCACCGGCAAACTGACCATCGCCCCAGGGGCCAAGGTCTACCCGGGCAGCATCTTCGACGTCGAGTCCGGGCCCATCGCCATCGACGAGGGCGCAGTGATCCGCCCCGGCTGCACCCTGATCGGCCCGGTCTGCATCGGGCCCGACACCACCGTCCTGGACCGCGCGCTGATCAAGGGCAACACCGCCATCGGCCCCAAGTGCAAGGTTGCCGGCGAGATCGGCGGCACCGTCTTCCACGGCTTTGCCAACAAGGCCCACGACGGCCACCTGGGCGACAGTTGGGTGGGCAAGTGGGCCAACCTCGGTGCCGGAACCACCAACAGCAACCTGCTCAACACCTACGGCGAGGTGCCCATGAAGGCCACCCCCGGCGGCAGCACCGAGCGCACCGGCCAGCAGTTCATGGGCGCAATCATCGGGGACCACGTCAAAACCGCCATCTGCACACGCATCATGACCGGCACCGTCATCCACACCGGCGCCATGATCGCCCAGACCGCTGCCGTCCAAGGCTGCGTCCACGCCTTCAGTTGGCTCACCGACGATGTCCCTCCGGACGCCAAACTGCCCCGCTTCTTCCGCTTCGACAAGTTCCTCGAGGTGGCACGCACGGTGTTGGCCAGACGCAAGGTGGAGATCAGCGATCCCTACAGCGCAGCACTCAAGGCCGTCTGGGAGCAGGCCTGCCAGGCCAAGTGATCCGCAAGCTCCGCTCCCGCCGGACATGGCCCACACCCACACCCACACCCACACCCACACCCACACCCGCACCCGCACCCGCACCCCCACCCTCCCCCACCCACACTCCCCCGACTCCCTCCGACCCCCCGCTCCTGACCCGCCTGCCACCTTGGCAGCCCGCACACCCCCGCAACCGCTTCCCGCCACCCTCGGCACCAAACAAGCCCCGCTTCCCCCACACATCAACCGCTTTCCGGCTGGCATCGCGGTTGCACTACCCCCTCCGCGGCCCATCCCCAACCGGACCGTCGACCCTCAGCACAGGAACCCAGCCATGTCCAAGATCATCGGCATCGACCTCGGCACCACCAACTCCGTGGTCGCCATCATGGAAGGCGGCCAGCCCAAGGTCCTCATCAACTCCTCCGGCTCCCGCATCACCCCCTCCGTCGTCGCCTTCACCGACAAGGGTGAGCGCCTCGTTGGCCAGCCCGCCAAGCACCAGCAGGTCACCAACCCCAGGAACACCATCTACTCCATCAAGCGCTTCATGGGCCGCCGCCGGGTTGAGGTCTCCTCCACCGGCGACTCCGGCTACGGCAAGGGCGGCAACGAAGAGTCCAAGGTCCCCTACACCATCACCGGCCAACCCGACGACTTCGTCAAGACCCGCGTGAACCAGGGCGAGTTCACCCCCCAGCAGGTCTCCGCCTTCATCCTCCAGGACCTCAAGAAGACCGCCGAGGACTACCTCGGCGAGAAGGTCGAGCGGGCCGTCATCACCGTCCCCGCGTACTTCAACGACGCACAGCGCCAGGCCACCAAGGACGCCGGCGAGATCGCCGGCCTCAAGGTCGAGCGCATCATCAACGAGCCCACCGCCGCCGCCCTGGCCTACGGCCTTGACAAGAAGACCAACGAGAAGATCGCCGTCTTCGACCTCGGCGGCGGCACCTTCGACGTCTCCATCCTCGACATCGGCGACGGAGTCTTCGAGGTCCTCTCCACCAACGGCGACACCCACCTCGGCGGCGACGACTGGGACCAGCGGATCATGGACCACCTCGCCGAGGAGTTCCGCCGCAAGGAAGGCATCGACCTCAAGAAGGACCCCATGGCCCTCCAGCGCCTCAAGGAGGCCGCCGAGAAGGCCAAGATCGAACTCTCCACCATGCAGGAGACCACGATCAACCTGCCCTTCATCACCGCCGATCAGACCGGCCCCAAGCACCTCCAGCTCTCGCTCACCCGCGCCAAGTTTGAGAACCTCACCGCCGACCTCTTCGAGCGCCTCAAGGCCCCCTGCCTGGCCGCCATCCGCGACGCCAAGATCGACATCTCCAAGATCGACGAGGTCGTCCTCGTCGGCGGTTCCACCCGCATGCCCAAGGCCCAGCAGATCGCCAAGGAGATCTTCGGCAAGGAGCCCAACAAGTCCGTCAACCCCGACGAGGTCGTCGCCATCGGCGCCGCCATCCAGGGCGGCGTGCTCAAGGGCGAGGTCAAGAACATCCTCCTGCTCGACGTCACCCCGCTCTCCCTCGGCGTTGAGACCCTCGGCGGCGTGATGACCAAGCTCATCGAGCGCAACACGACGATCCCGACGTCCAAGAAGGAGACCTTCTCGACGGCCGCGGATTCGCAGACCTCGGTCACCATCCACGTCCTCCAGGGCGAGCGCGAGTTCGCCCGCGACAACCGCACCCTGGGCAACTTCGACCTGACGGGCATCCCCCCGGCGCCGCGGGGCGTCCCCCAGATCGACGTCGAGTTCGCCCTGGACGCCAACGGCATCCTCACCGTCACCGCTACCGAGCGCACCAGCGGCAAGAAGGCCGACATCAAGATCACCAACTCCGGCGGCCTCTCCAAGGAGGAGATCGACCGCATGAAGGCCGACGCCGAGGCCCACGCCGCCGAGGACCGCAAGCGTCGCGAGATGGTCGACCTCAAGAACCGCGCCGACGCCGGCGTCATCGCCATCCGCAAGGAACTCGAGGAATACGGCCCCAAGATCTCCCCCGAGACCCGCGGCGCCATCGAGTCCGCCCTCTCGGCCGTCGAGGCCAACATCAAGGGCGACGACCGCGACGCGCTCGAGAAGTCCCTCAAGGAGCTCGAGAAGCACCGCATGAAGATGGGCGAGGAAATCTACAAGGCCACCGGCGCCGCCCCCGGCGCTGCCGGTGCCGCCCCCGGCGGCGCAGCCCCCGGCGGGGCCGCCCCCTCCGGCGGCAAGGACGACGTCATCGACGCCGAGTTCGAGGTCAAGGACGAGAAGAAGTAATCCCCGATCCCCACCAGGCAGCACCCACACCCAAAGCCCGTCCCCGCAAGGGACGGGCTTTTTTCATGACTCTCCCCGAGGCACACCCGCCGGATACGCTCCATCCGCCGTGACCCCTCAGCCACCCAAGCCCGCCCGCGCCCCGGCGACCAGCGCCGCCCTGCCCGCCATCGCTGTGTCCGATCCCTACCTCAAGCCCCACGCGCCGGTCATCCAGGCCCGCCTTGACCAGTTCCGCGCCGTCTACGGCCGCCTCGCCGCCATGGCCGGAACCTTCCGCAACTTCGCGCGTGGCCATCACCACTTCGGCTTCACCCGGGGCACGCACGACCAGACTCCCGGCGGCCGCCCCGGCATCTGGTACCGCGAGTGGGCCCCCGGCGCCCACGCCCTCTCGCTGGTCGGCGACTTCAACTTCTGGAACCGCGACGCCCACCCGCTTCAGCGCGACCACTACGGCGTCTGGTCCCTCTTCCTCCCCGATTCCCCCGCCGGCCCCGCCCTGCCGCACGGCTCGCCGGTCAAGGTCCACGTCTGCTCGGCAGCAGGATCCGAAGACCGCATGCCCGCGTATGTCCGCTTGGTGACCTTCAAGCCCGACGGCTCGGATGCCACCGCCCGCGTCTGGTTCCCCCCCGAGTTCCACTGGCAGCACCCGCTCCCCACCGCCGATCGCCCCCTTCGCATCTACGAGGCCCACGTGGGCATGGCCCAGGAAGAGCCCAAGGTCGGCTCGTTCATCGAGTTCCGCGACCGCATCCTCCCCCGCATCGCCGCCGCCGGCTACACCGCCGTCCAGCTCATGGCCGTCGCCGAGCACCCGTACTACGGCTCCTTCGGCTACCACGTCTCCAACTTCTTCGCCGTCTCCTCTCGCTTTGGAACCCCCGAGGAATTCAAGTCCCTTGTCGACGCCGCCCACGGTCACGGACTGCGGATCCTGCTCGATCTCGTCCACTCGCACGCGGTCAAGAACACCGTCGAAGGCCTCGGCGGGTTCGACGGCACCGACCACCAGTACTTCCATGCCGGCCCCCGGGGCCGCCACCCGGCGTGGGACTCGCTGCTGTTTGACTACGCCCAACCCGAGGTCCTCCGCTTCCTGCTCTCCAACGTCGCCTTCTGGCTGGAGGAGTTCCGCGTCGACGGCTTCCGCTTCGACGGCGTCACCAGCATGCTCTACCGCGACCACGGCCTGGCCCGTGTCTTCACCGGCTACGACGACTACTTCGGCGGCAACGTCGACCCCGACGCCCTGACCTACCTCCAACTCGCCAACACCCTCGTCCATGAGATCCGGCCCGACGCCATCACCATCGCCGAGGACGTCTCCGGCATGCCCGGCACCGCCCGCCCCGTCGCCGAGGGCGGCCTGGGCTTCGACTACCGCCTGGCCATGGGCATCCCCGACCACTGGATCAAGCTCATCAAGGACCACCGCGACGAGGACTGGAAACTCGGCCACCTCTTCCACGTCCTCACCGACCGCCGCCCCACCGAGAAGCACGTCGCCTATGCCGAGAGCCACGATCAGGCCCTTGTCGGCGACAAGACTCTCGCCTTCCGCCTGATGGACGCGGAGATGTACTGGCACATGAACCGCGACAGCCAGAGCCTGGTCATCGACCGGGGTCTGGCCCTGCACAAGCTCATCCGCCTGATCACCTTCGCCCTCGGCGGCTCGGCCTGGCTCAACTTCATGGGCAACGAGTTCGGCCACCCCGAGTGGGTCGACTTCCCCCGCGAGGGCAACAACTACTCGTGCCACCACGCCCGCCGCCAGTGGTCGCTCGCAGACGCCGACTACCTCCGCTACAAGGACCTTGGCGCCTTCGACCGCGCCCTGATGCACCTCGACGACCGCTTCGACATCCTCGCTTCAGCCCCGGCGAGCCACCTCCGTACCGACGACCTCCGCCGCGAACTGGCCTTCACCCGCGCCGGGCTGGTCTTCGCGATCAACCTGCACCCGACCGAGTCACGCACCGACTGGCGCATCGGCGTGCCATCACCGGCGGACTACACCGCGGTGCTGACCACCGACGAGCCCCGCTTCGGCGGGCATGGGCGAGCCGTGCCCGGCAACCCGCCCCGATTCCCCTGGACCCCGGGCGAGTACGACCGCCAGCCGCAGAGCGTCTGTCTGTATCTGCCCGCGCGTTCAGCCGTGGTGCTCGCCCCGACCGAAGCCGCCGGCGGATAAGCCCCGACGATCCGCCAGACGCGTCACCACTCCCACTGCGCCGGGTGCCACGCGAACCCGTCGCCATCGGGCAGCACGTTGCCCAGACCCGGCCAAGGCGTGTGATAGCCCATCACCAGCGTGCCGTCTGAGGCCAGCCGCTGCAGCGTCGCCCGCCGCACCGCGGCCCCCTGCTTGGCGTCGACATCGAACTGGGCGTGCCAGTCCGGATTGCGGAAACTCAGCACGAAGTGGTGAACCGCGTCCACGATCATGTCCAGCCTTTGGCCGCCACCTTCGACCACCACCGTCTGGTGCCCCGGCGTGTGCCCGCCGGTGTGCCGCACCGACAGCCCGCCGCTGACCTTCATATCGCCCTGGATGATCTCCAGTTTCTTGCTTGCGGTCAGCGCTGCCAGAGCCTTGCCGGCACCCTCGGTCATGTTCTTCTTGAACGCCTCCGGCAGGTTGGTCTTGCTGAGGTCCGGCGTCGTCCAGAAGTCACGCTCCAGCTTGTTCAGCATGTAACGGGCGTTGGGGAACGTCAGGCGGTTGTCAGCGGTGAACAGCCCGGCGAAGTGGTCGCCGTGCAGGTGGCTGAGGATCACGCCGGTGACCGCTTCAGGCTTGATGCCCAGCGTGCCCAGATGGGTGAGCAGTTGGCCCGGGCGATCCCCCGAAGGCCCGTTGCCGGCGTCCACCAGCCAGGTCTCGCCGCCCACGCGAATAACCAGCACATTGAAGTGCATCAGCATCAACCCCGGCGGCACCGCCCGAGCCTTCAGGGCCGCGTTGACCGCAGCCTCCCCCGCGTTCTCACCCCAGAGCGGGAAGGCCGGCAGCCGGCCCTGGCTGTCGCCGATCGAGAAGCACTCGACATCGCCGAGGCGGAAGCGGTAGAACCCGGCGCCCTGCTGGGGCGTAGCCGAGCCTGCCGAGGCCGACGCCTGACGGCCGAACGCCGCCGACTGGCCCCCGGCCAGCGTCAACGCGCCGGCGACGCCCAGACCACCGATCCCGAGAAGAGCCTCACGACGCGAAACAGAGGTGTTCATGCGGCCGTTCCTTTGCATCTCGACCGGGCGCTGGTTGCGACACAACACGTCCGCGCACCGCTCGGGAGTTGTGCAGTGTAGAGTCGTACCACCGGCGCTTCAGTGACCCACCCGGTCAACCAAGGCAGGATTTCATCATGGTGAGCGAGCAGGTATGTCGGGCGGGCGTGCGGTTGGCACAGGGGCGAACCCTGGCGCACCTGCAGGCGGTGCACGCAACGTTGCTGTTCCTTCTGGAGGATGTGCACCTGCGCACCTGGCGACCGACCGCCCACACCACCCCGGAGTCCCCCGAGTGGGTTGTCACCCACCTCACCGCCTACTACGCCTTCGTCACGGCCAACCTCGGCGGCAAGCCACCCGCACTGCCGGGCGAGTACGTCCGCGCCCACGACTCGATGTTCGGTCCCGGCGGCGCCGCCGTCCGCACGCCTCGCCCCTCGACCTCACCACGAACCGAGCGCTCCCCCGCCATCATGCTTCGTCGCATGCGCCGCGGCTTTGCAACCATGCTCCGGGCGGGTGAAAACCTGACACCTTCGCAGGTGCTGCTGCCGCCGGCCGGGGCCATGGCTGAGTACGCCCCGGATCGCCTGGCGTGCCTGGAACGCGCCGCCTGGCACGAAGGCTGGCACACGGCGCACCTCGCGGCCATCCGGCGCGCCCGGGGCCTGCCGCCGGCGTTCTGATCATGCACCCCTTGCACCACCCATCGAGGATGCACCGATGAGCAGGAGGGTTGTCCTGGCACTGGCCACCAGCGCCGACGGCTTCATCGCCGACACCGCCGGCTCGGTGGACTGGCTCAACGCTCTGCCGCCCGAGCCGGAGTTGGAGGCCGCCTTTGCCGCCTTCATGGCCGGTATGGGCGACCTGGTCATGGGCCGACGCACCTACGACCAGGTGCGGGGCTTCGGCGTATGGCCGTATGTCGGCAAGCGGTGCTGGGTCCTCACCAGCCGCCCGCCAGACGCGGACAAACCAGCCGACGTGACGTTCGTCAATGCGCCCGCTGCAGACACCATCGCCCGGCTCAAGTCCGAGCGCGACGACGCGGGCATCTGGGTGGTCGGCGGCGCGGTGGTGGCCGCCTCATCGCATCAGGCCGGCCTGATCGACCAGTACATCATCACCGTGGCGCTGGTGCTGCTTGGGGCTGGGCTGCCGATGTTCAGCGGAGCGGCGGGCAACGCACCCCACGCCCTTGAACTGCTGGGCGTGAGGCACTTCGGGTCGTTCGTAGAGCCCCGGTACGCCAAGCGCGGCTGATGTCAGCGGGCGGGCGACGGAGCACCCTCTGATTGATCCCGGGCTGAGCCCGGCGCAGCAGCACCGAGTGCTTCGCGGAAGAACTCGTACCGCTGACGACGCGCGTACGGGCTCTCGCCGGCGCCATGCCCAGCGCCGGGCACGACCAGCAGCGTGAAGTCCTTGTCCGCAGCGATCAGCGCGTCAGCGACCTGCATGGTGCTCTGCGGGTCCACGTTGCGGTCCATAGCGCCGACGGTGAGCAGCAGGCGGCCCTGCAGCCGGTGGGCGTTGGTCACGTTCGACTGCTCGTGATAGTGCGGGCCGACCGGATAGCCCATCCACAGTTCGTTCCACCACTGCTTGTCCACCCGGTTGTCGTGGCAGCCGCAGTCGGCCGCCGCGGCACGGTAGAACTCGCCGTGGGCGAGGACGGCGCGGAGGGCGCTTTGGCCGCCAGCGGAACCGCCGTAGATGCCGACGCGGCCGAGATCCATCTGCGGAAAGCGGGCGGCGGCGGCGCGAAGCCAGGCGATGCGATCAGGGAAGCCGCTGTCGGCGAGGTTGCGGTGGGCCACATCATGGAAGGCCTTGCTCCGCCAGTTGGTGCCCATGCCGTCGATCCGAACGACGATGAACCCGCGTTCGGCGAGTTCCCGCTCGGAACGCCAGACCTCCCACCGCTTGGGCACGAAGAAATCGTGCGGACCGGCGTAAATGTGCTCGATGACTGGCAGGCGGTCGGTCGGCTGCAGGTTCGAAGGGAAGAAGATCACCCCCCAGATGTCGGTGACGCCGTCGCGGCCCTTGGCGACGAACCGCTCCGGAGGCCGCCACCCCGCCCAGATGAGCGCCGACGCGTCGGCCGTCGAGAGGGTGCTCAGCAGCGCACCGTCGGCCCACCGGCGGACCTGATGCACGGGCGGATGGTCCACCCGTTGCCAGACCGCGGTGTAGTGCGCCCCGTCCGGGGACCGCTCGATGCTGTGGTCACCGTCAGCGTCGGTCAGCACAGTGATCTTGCCGGATTCGATCTCCACCCGCAGAAAGTGCATGTGGTACGGGTCCTGCCCGGCGTGGTAGCCCATCACCCGCAACAGCACCCATCGCTGCTCAGCCGTCGGGCCGTCGGACACGTGCTGCACCGAGCGGACCATCCATTTGCCGGAGGTCAGCGGGCGGATGACGGCCCCGCTGCTGCCGTCCAGCAGATACACGTGGTTGAACCCGGACCGCTGCGACATCCACAGCAGTCGGCTGTCAGACAGGCGGCGATGGAAGATCTTGTTCGGGTAGTCCACGAAGGTGTCGCTGGTCTCTTCCACCACGGTGCGGCCTGCGCCGGTCGCCGCGTTGAACTCCACCAGACGGATGGCCTGATGCCCCCGCTGATTGAAGATCAGGCGGAACGCATCCGGGCTGACCCAGTGCGCCTGACCGAGGCTCCACGCCGGCGTGATCAGGTCCGTGGACATCGCCCGTCCCTGACCGCTGGCGACGTCAAAGACCCACGGAACGGACTCGTCCACCGGATCGCCGGGTCGCCGGTAATCCACCTCAACAGCCCGGGGCCGCCAGCCCGGCAGCGGCGGCTCACCCTGCACCGGTCGGGCTTCGACCAGGTGCAGCGGCGGATGCTTGGCGGCACGGTTGAACATCACCATCAGACGCGAGCGGTCAGGCGACCAGTGCACCGGTCCCACGAAGCCGGCATCGGGGCTGTGGCCGGTGGAGAGTGACCGCTCAACACCATCCTCGAGCAGGTACAGGTTTCCCCGGCGGATGCGGGCATCAAGCTTCTTTGGCGGTGGCGGTGCGGCCGGCTTCTGCTCAGGACCTGCAACGGGAGCCGCCTCATTGCTGGGGGCAGCTGGCGACGGCTCACTGGGGGGCGTGTTGGCCGGTCTGCCAGCGGGCTCGTCAGCGGGCTGGCCCGCATCGCGAATATCGGCCACCGACGGGGCCGGTTCCCCAACAAAGCGAAGAACCTCGCGTTTGTCGCTCCGCACCGACCAGACATGACCGGCAAAGGTGGTCCTCACCAGTCGTTCTCCGGCGGCGACACGGCCGTACGGAACAGCCTCGCACTCGGGATTCAGCCAGAACAACTCGACGTCGGAGGACAGGTGGTTGCGCACAACCACACTCGTCGGCGGCCCGCTGCTCGACCGCCCCTGCCCCGTCCTCGCGGCAGCAAACGCCTCGGGCAACGCGTCAAGAGCCTTGATCTGCGGTTCCAGTTCCACAGCAACCGGCGACTGGGGGCTCCGGATCGCCTCCGGATCCAGCAGCCCAATCAGGCGTCCCTCCGCAACAGCAAAGCGAACCAGAGGCAGAGACTCGGCCGCAACCGGCCTGCCGAGCAGCCGGGACAGATCGCTGGCGGCCGCCGCGTGGTCGAACGCCGGGGCAGTCTCGGATGCTCCGGCTTCGGCCGTCCATTGCACAAATGCCCAGCGTCCCGCGGCCCGCTCAACCCGAAGGACCACGCGGCCGGGGGCGACCCAGTTGAGCTGCGGGTCGTCGTTGAGGACCTTGTTGGACCAGGCCCGCTGGATGGACTGGTTGAAGGCCTGATACTGGGCGGTCGGCGACGGATCAGCCGGGGCGGCCGCCGCTATGGGAAGGGACACCGACGCCAGCGCCAAGACCAGCCATGCTGAACGGAAACCACGGGTAAAGGGCATGGGCGAGTCTATCGGCACGGCGGAACCGGGCTGCGGATTGGCCGCCCGCGACCGAGATCGGCCCGCGCCGACCAGCAAACTGGGGAACGCTGGCGGGCGGATTGGGGGGCGGGCTGGGGGGCGAGGGCTACGCTGGCGCGTGAGCGAGACCCAGCACGATTCAGCGGCGACGGCCAACAGCGGTGGAGGCGGCTCTCCGGGACCGCGGACGCTCTACCTCATCGACGGCTACGCCCAGTTTTTCCGGGCCTATCACGCCATCCGCACACCGATGACCTCGCCGGTGACCGGTGAGCCGACCAACATGTCCTTCGGCTTCCTGGGCATGGTGCTCAAACTGCTGCGGGGTGAGGGGAAGATGAGCGGGCCGCCCAGTCATGTGGCGGTGGTGCTGGATGTATCGGGGGATCGGGAGACGTTTCGCTCAACGCTGTACCCCGACTACAAGGCCCACCGCCCACCGCCGCCGGAGGACCTGTTTGTGCAGGTGGACCGCTGCACGCGGACGCTGGGCGCGATGGGCGTGCCGCTGCTGGGGTGCGCCGGCTTTGAAGCCGACGACGTGATCGCAACGGTGGTGACGCGGATGAAGGCGGAGCACCCCGATGTGCTCATCCGCATCGTCAGCAAGGACAAGGACCTCAAGCAACTGCTCGAGCCCGGCCGGGTGGAGATGTACGACGTCCACACCGACACGGTGATCGACGCGGCAGCGCTCAAGGCGGAGACCGGGCTGGAGCCGGCCCAGGTGATCGACATGCTGGCCCTCATGGGCGACAGCGTGGACAACGTGCCCGGCGTGGAGGGCGTGGGGCCGAAGACCGCCGCGGAACTGGTGAGCACGTACGGCAGTCTGGACGGCGTGGTGGAGGCCGTCAAGGCCGGCAAGATCAAGGGCAAGCGTGGCGAGAAGATCGCCGAAGCGGCGGGCCGGAGCGACGGGCTGGAACTCAGCCGGCAACTGGTGGCCCTGCGGGCGGATGTGCCGATCCCGTTCGACCTGGGGGCCTGCGCCAGGGAGCGGCTGGACGTGATGGCCATGCTGCCCACGCTCAAGGAACTGGGGTTCAATCGGTATCAGGATGAGGTGCGGGCCGTGTCAAGCGGCCAAGCCGCACGATCGCCACAGGACCAGGCCAAAGGTGCAGCCGCCGCGGGCACGGCGGCTTCCGAGCCGGTGCGGACCGCCGCGGGCAATGCCAGTGGAACTGGGGGCACTGCTGCGGCGAAGGGCAAACGAAAGAGCAAGGGCCTGGACGATTCGGGCGGGCTGTTCGGCGGGCTGTTCGGCGGGCTGTTCCAGCAGGTTGACGCGGCGTCTGCCACCCAAGGCTCAACAATCCCTGGCGATACCGGCGGAACCGGCGTGCAGGATGAGTTCGCCGCCCGCCGGGCTGCATGGCCTCAGGAGCACACGTATCGCTGCGTGCGAACCGAGGCGGACCTGGCTGAACTGGCCGCGGAGCTGCGTGGGGCCGAGGTCTTCGCGTTCGACACCGAGACCACTGGCCTCTCGCCGCTGCGCGACAAACTTTGCGGGCTGAGCTTCAGCACGCGGGCCGGGCGGGCGTGGTACGTGCCGATGCGGTCACCTGATGCGAGCGTCCATCTGGACGAGCGAACCGTGCTGGCAACCCTGGGGCCGATCCTTGAGAAGCCCACCGGCAGCGTGTGCGGGCACAACCTCAAGTTTGACATGCTGGTGCTGCGTGCTGCGGGTGTCCGCGTGGGCGGCGGGGTGCCGGGCGGCATCGGGGCGTGCGGGTTCGATTCCATGGTGGCCAGCTACCTGATCGACGCCTCGCGTTCCAGCCACGGCATGGACGCGCTGGCGCTCGCCCTGCTGGGCCACACCAACATCGGCATCACCGAACTGATCGGCAGCGGCAAGGCACAGCGGACCTTCGACACCGTTGGGCTGGATTTGGCGACCGAGTATGCCGCGGAGGACGCGGACGTCTCGCTGCGGCTGATGGAGGCGATGGCCCCGCAGATCCGCGCCATGGGCCTTGACGGCCTGCTGCGCGAGGTGGAGATACCGCTGGTGGAGGTGCTGGCGGAACTGGAGTTCAACGGCATCGCCGTGGACCCGGCGGAACTGGAGCGGCAGCGGGCGCGGCTCGCGGGGCGAATTGAGGAGTTGCGCACACAGATCGATGCGGAGGCTGACGCGACCATCGGGCGGCGATTCAACCCCGACTCGCCCAAGCAACTGGCGGGCGCATTGTTCAACAAGCCGGATGCGGAGGAGCCCGGGCTGGGCATCAAGCCGGTCAAGCGCACCGCGACCGGGTACAGCACCGACGTGGAGGTGCTCGAGACGCTCGCGGAGGATGCGGCCGTGCAGACGCCGATTCCCGGGTTGATCGTCGAGTACCGCCAGTTGAGCAAGCTCGTGAACACGTATCTGGTGGCGTTGGCCGAGGAGATCAACCCGGCGACCGGGCGGATCCACGCGAGCTTCAACCAGACGGTGGCGGCGACCGGCCGACTCAGTTCCAGCGACCCGAACCTGCAGAACATCCCGATTCGCACCGACACCGGGCGGGAGATCCGGCGGGCGTTCGTCGCGGCGCCGGGCTGCGTGCTGATCTCGGCGGACTACTCGCAGATTGAACTGCGGCTGCTGGCGCACCTTTCGGGCGACCCGGCGCTCAAGAAGGCGTTCGAAGAGGATCAGGACATCCACGCCGCCGTCGCCGCCCAGATCCACGGCGTGCCGCTGGACCAGGTAACGCGTGAACAGCGCAGCGGGGCGAAGATGGTGAACTTCGGGATCGTCTACGGGATCACCGGGTTCGGGCTGGGGCGGCGGCTGGGCATCGGCACCCGTGAGGCCGAGGCGATCATCACCCAGTACAAGCAGCGCTTCGCGGGCATCACCACCTTCCTGCAGGAGTGCGTGGCCCAGGCCGAGCGGATGGGCTTCGTGGAGACCATGCTCAAGCGGCGGCGGCCGATCCCCGACATCGTGAGCACCAACCCCAGTCGGCGGGCCCTGGCTGAGCGGATGGCGATCAACAGCGTGGTGCAGGGGTCCGCTGCGGATCTGATCAAGATGGCGATGGTGAACATCCAGCGGAAGATCGCCGGCGGGGAAGGGGTGTTCGCCGGGGTGAAGATGCTGCTGCAGATCCACGACGAACTGGTCTTTGAGGCCGTCGAGAGCCACGCGGCTGTCGCGATGGCGGCCATCGTGAAAGAGATGGAAGGGGCCATGCAGTTGAGCGTGCCCCTGAAGGCGGATGCGGGCATGGGGGCCAACTGGTTTGACGTGAAGTGACGTGGCGAGCGGGAAGAGCTTTGTGCCGATTGGGCCAAGGAGTGGCGGAGCGATGAGCGGAACCGAAAAGCAGGATGCGGGCGGTACGAGCGGGGCGAGCGGCGCCGTAGCAGATGCCAACGCCTGGACAGTCAAGCGGCTGCTGGAATGGCTCAAGGGCGCACTGGCCAAGGCGGGGGTAGAGTCGCCGGCACTCTGCGCCGAGATGCTGCTCGGGCACGTGCTTCGCTGCGATCGCCTGCGGCTGTACACCAGCACCGAGCGGGTGGCGACGGCCGAGGAACTGGCCACCCTGCGTGGACTGGCACAGCGGGCCCTCAAGCACGAGCCGGTGCAGTATCTGGTGGGAACGGCCTGGTTCTACGGGATGTCGCTGAAGGTCGACCGGCGTGTGCTCATCCCGCGTCCGTGCACCGAAGGGCTTGTCGAGGAGGCCGTGAAGGAAGCCAAGCGGCGCAACCCCGGCGTGAAGGTGGCCAAGGTGCTGCCGTGGAAGACCGTGCAGTTGCCGGGGGCGGTTGCGGCGGGAGGCGAGAGCGCAAGTGCGGGTGCGGGTGCTGCCGCGGCGGAGCCGGCCCCGCTGGGCCCCGAGGCGGGCGAGGGCCTGGCCGTGCTGGACCTGTGCACCGGCAGCGGCTGCGTAGCGCTGGCGTGCGCCAAGCAGTTGCCAGGCGCCGAGGTCACGGGGACCGACCTGTCGACCGATGCGCTGGCGGTGGCCCGGGCGAACGCACAGTCACTGGGACTGGCGGATCGAGTGGAGTGGCTGGAGGGGGACCTGCTGGAACCGGTAGCGGGGCGGACGTTCGACATCGTGCTGGCCAACCCGCCGTACATCCCCGACGCCGAATGGGAAGAGGTGCCCGCAAACGTGAAGCAGTACGAGCCGACCGGAGCGCTGCGGGGCGGCAGCGATGGGCTGGAGACGGTCGGACGCTTGCTCGACGGCGTGTGGCGGGCGTTGCGGCCGGGCGGGCTGGTGATGGTCGAAGTCGCGGCGTCAACAGCTGCCGCGGCGCTGGAGCGCGTCCGGACCGGCCCGGGAGCACGCGGGCTGGAGGACGCCCGGATCATCCGTGATCTTGAGGGGCATGAGCGATTCGTGCTGGCGCGAAGGAAGGCGTAACCGCACACTGAGCCGGTTGGCCAACGGGCCAAACGAGCGCGCTCCGGCGAACCTCACAGCCAACGCGGACAGACGGGGTAGGACGATCGGTTCATCAGGCCGGTCGAGTTGACCCGGCCGAAGGGGAGCCGCCCGCGCCGGCCTGAGCTGCGGCATCTTTCCGGTGCAACGCCTTGTGCACCTCTTCGATCAGCCGCTCAGCCTGGAAGGGCTTGAACAGCACGCACGAGAGGCCTTCCTGAGAGGCACGCACGATGGAGTGGTGCGGGTCGTAGCCGAAGCCGGTCATGAGGATGACGGGCATGCCGGGGAGGACCTTGCGGGCCTCGGAGAAGATCTCGTAGCCGGTCTTGTCCGGCATCTTGATGTCCGAGACGAGCAGATCGAAGTGGCTGGCCAGAGGCCGGCCGTCGGCGGCCAGCCGCGCGCCGGGAGCCGGTGCGGGAGCGCCCGAACCCACCGTGCGTTCCTGCCCGGGCAGGGCCGACGCGCCCGCGGGGGCCAAGCAGCCGTCGATCGCGGCCAATGCAGAGTTGCCGTTCTCGCACAGAACGACCTCGGCGCCGCGGGCGCGGAGCACATCGCGGACGATCTGCCGGATGCGAGGGTCATCATCAGCGACCAGCACGCGCTTGCCGACCAGCATCGGATCCAGCGTGGCATCAGCGATAGAACGCTCGGCGCCAAGGATGGTCGCCGGGCCGGCGGCGACGTCCTTCACACGCCGGCGGATTGAATCGACATCCGCGAGAATCCGCTCAGTGAAGCGGAGCAGCGAAGGATCGGCGGGGGCGGTGCCGGTGTTGATGCCCGCGATCGCCGCCTTCAGACGGGCGGCAACCTGGGCGATGTCCTCCAGCGGTTCGGAGAGTTCCCCCTCGACAGTGCCGGTGACGGCCTGGCCGGTGGTGGACCGCTCGACGACCAGCAGATCGAGGATGTGCAGGGCGAGGGCGATGTGGGTCGCGAAGGACTCGCCGAAGGCCCGGTCCTCCTCGGTGAAGGCGTTGGGCTGGGTGCTCTCAACGTTGAAGATGCCGATGACCTTGTCGCTCATCCGCAGGGGGATGGTCAGCGACGAGCGGGCGGCGTTGATGCCGATGACATAACGGGGGTCGACGGCGGTGTCGGCGCAGATGTACGACTTGCCGGTAGCGGCGACGTACCCAGAGATGCCGTTGCCCTCGCGACGGGCGAACAACTCGACCTCCATGGCCTCCGGCGGCAGGCCGGCGCTCATCACCAGTTCCAGCTTGCTCGAACGCTCGTCAACCACGCGGATCGCGAAGTGATCAAAGTGCAGCAGGTCGTGAGCGAACTTGACGATCTTCTGCTCAAGCAGGCGCACCCGCTCGACCATGTTCATCTTGCGGATCAGGTCCGCGTCAAGCCGAACCAGCTCGGCGCCAGCACGGTCGATGGCCTCCATCTTCTGCTGAGCGCGGCGAGCAGCGGAGATGTCGTAGACGGTGGCGGCCAGCCGGCGAGCGCCCGATGGGGAATCCGGCACCGCAGCGATGGAGATCTGGAACACGCGGCCGTCCGATGAGGCCGCCTCGAGCCGCAAGCTGGACGCTGCGGCAGCGGCGGCCACGGCTGCGGGGTCGCGGCGGGGGTCCAAAAGCGAAGCCGCCGCCTGGGCAAAGGCGGCGGAAATGCGGTCTTTGGTCTGGTCGTCGTAACGCTGGAACGTGGCGTTGGCCCAAAGGACTTTGCCCGCCGAGTCGGCAAGGCAAAGTCCCTCGGCAAGGGCGCCGACCATGTCGTGCAGGCAGCGGTCATTGAACGACGGGACCTGGGCCATCGGGAGGGCGACGGTACCCGCCTCGTCGGCCTGAGGCTGGTCGGGCTGGCCGTCGGAGGGAAGATCCGCCTGGTCGGCAAGGGACTCGCCAACGGCGTGGTCGGAATCAGGGGTGGTGGGAGCGGAGACCATGAACACAAACGAAGCGGAGTGTATGGACGACGGATCCGGTATCCTCTGTACGTCTTCCGGAACAACGCGTGATCGGATTCACGCAGGAAGCACCGAACCGGACGGATGGGGCGGAGGGGACCCGGACAGGGCAGAGGACACGCACGCCAAGCAACGGCTGTCAAAGCGATGGGAGGTCTGAAGGGGGGCCTCCGCCGGTCAGTTCGCATGCAGTCAGGGGGCGGTTGCGGCCGGTCGTGAGGAACATGCGAACGGGGGGCTTCTAGGACCGAGTATGCATATGCTATATCTATACAATCCAAGACGGCGGACGGCCCCTCCCCCACGGCAAGCCGACCGCACTCTCTGATGCGGGCCGGTTTGCCCAGAATCCCCGGATTGCCAACCGGCTTGGGATTACGCTTGGGCCAAGCATGATCGAACTGCACGATGTAAGCAAGCGGTACGGGCGGGTAGAGGCCGTGAGCGGGGTGGAGTTGACGATCAACCCGGGGCTGGTGACGGGGCTTCTGGGGCCGAACGGCGCGGGCAAAACCACGCTGATGCGGATGATCACGGGGTATCTGTCGCCGACGGCGGGGCGGATCAGCGTGTGCGGGCATGACACAGTCACAGCGTCGGGCGCCGCCCGGCGGTGCATCGGCTACCTGCCGGATGCGGCCCCCGCGTACGGCGAGATGCGGGTGGATGGCTATTTGCGGTTCCGCGCCGGGCTGTGCGGGGTGGCCCGCGGGCAGCAGAACGCGGTGGTGGAGAAGGCCCTGTCCCAGTGCTGGCTGAGTGAGGTGCGCAAGCGGCGGGTGGGGGAACTGAGCCGCGGGTATCGGCAACGGGTGGGCCTCGCGGCGGCGGTGCTGCATGGCCCGGCGGTGTTGGTGCTGGACGAACCGACGACGGGGCTGGATCCGGGGCAGATTCGCGAGATGCGCGGGCTGATTCGCGAACTGGCCCGACCGGGGGAGGGCGTGCCGGCGGGGCGGGTGGTGCTGCTCAGTTCCCACATCATGGCCGAGGTGGAGGCGACGTGCGATCGGGTGGTGATCGTGCACCGGGGCCGGGTGAAGGCGGCGGGCACGCCGGCGGAACTGGTGGGTGGCGCCGGCAGCGTGGGGCGGTATGTGCTGGAGGTGGTGCTGGAACGAAACGGGACGATCAGCGAGCAGGAGGACGGACTGGTGGGTGTGGTGCGGGGACGGCTGCTGGGCGCGGGGGGTGCGGTGGGCGGGGCCGCGGGGGGTGTCGCCGGAGTCCGGCGGGTCACGGTGATTGGCGCGGGCGATCGGCGGCTGAAGGTGGAGGTGGAGAGCGAGGCGGGGGCGGACGACCTGCGTGAGGCGATGGCCCGGGCCCTGCACGGAGCCGGGGTGGTGGTCACCGAACTGGTGCGGGAACGGGCGAGCCTGGAGCAGGTGTTCCTCAACGCAATCTCGGAGGCGGCGTGATGCGGACGCTGGTGATCGCCCGGCGCGAGCTGGGTTCGTACTTCCGCACGGCGTTGGGCTGGGTGCTGGCGGCGCTGTTCCTGCTGCTCTCGGGGCTGGTCTTCGCCGCCAGTTCACTCTCCCCCGGCGAGCCGGCAAGCATGCGCGAGTTCTTCACGGTGTGGTGGAGCCTGCTGGTGATCGTGGCTCCGGCGATCAGCATGCGGCTGCTGGCCGAGGAACAGCGAACCGGCACGCTGGAACCGCTGCTGACCTCGCCGGTGGCCGAGGTGGAAGTGGTGGCGGGCAAACTGCTGGGTGCGGCGGGCTTCCTGGCCTGCTGCCTGGCGCCGACGCTCAGCTACGTGGCCGTGCTGGCCTGGCTGGCCGGCCCGGACCTGGGCCCGATCGTCGCCGGCTATGTGGGGGTCATGCTGCTGGGCACGCTCTACCTTTCCGTGGGGCTGCTGTTCTCGGCGCTCACGGCCAGCCAGACGCTGGCCTTCCTGGCGACGATGTTCTTCCTGTTGCTCAGCGAGGTCGGGGCGCAGCGGGCGGCGGCCCATCTGCCGGCCCCGCTTGACGCAGCGGCCCTGGCCCTGAGCGTGAACCTGCGGCTGGGGGACTTCGCCCGGGGCGTAGTGGACAGCCAGCACGTGGTGTTCTTCCTGGCGGCGACGGCCTGGTTCGGGGGATTGACCGCGCTGGTGCTGCGGACGCGGAGGTGGGCATGATGCGGCGTGCTGGCAGTTGGGCACAGGCGGGCGTGGTGGTGTTCGCGCTCACCGCGGTGGTGGTGCTGGCGATTATGCTGGCCGCGCGGTTCAGCGTGCGGGCCGACCTCACGGCGACCGGGGAGCACCGGCTGTCAGACCGGACCATGCGGGCTTTGCAGGACCTTCAGAGCGGTGTAACGGTGGTGGTCGCGGCCGAGATCGGCCAAGTGCCCCGCGAGAACGCCCAGCGGCTCCGCGACGTGCTCGACGCCCTCGGGCACGCATCGCCCAAGGTGCGGGTGCGGCTGCTGGACACCGCCTCCGGCGGCGGGCAGGGCCAGTTCGACGCGGTGCTGAACCAGTTGCGGGAAGAGGACGCGGGGGTGATCGCCGAGCACGTGGCGGCGACACAGGCGGCGGTGGCCGAACTGCGTGGGATTGCCGGCAAGGTCAACGAACTCGCCGGGGGGCTGGGCGGCTTCCGCGACCGGCTGGGGGCGGTGGCGCAGGCCATGGGCGGCGCCAGCGTGACGGAAGTGGAACGGCTCAAGCAGGTGTGGGACGGCCAGGCAGCCCAGTTGCGCGTGCTGGCCGACAGCACCGAGAAGGCCTCGCGCGAGGCGGAGGGCCTGCTGGGGCAGCGGATGGCCGCGATTGACGTCCCCCGGGTGGACGACGCGGTGCGGGCCATCCGCACCGCGGCCGACGAGGTGACCCTCGCGGCGGCCGCCACCGCCGAGGCCATCACCTCTCGAGGCCTGCGGCTGCTCAGCGGGCCGGGCATCAGTCAGGCGATCGCAGCCTCACCCGAGATGGCCGCCGCCCGCACCAGCGGGGGCGAAGCGGAAGCGGCGACTGCCGCGATCCGGGACCGGGCGGCGCGGCTCAACGCGGCCCTGGCCAAGATGGGCACCCTGCGGGTGGCCCGGGTGGCCTCGGCCATCAGCCGCAACCGGGCCGCCCTGATGATCGCCTCGCCGACCAGCGAGGGCGAGAAGCCCGGCGAAGCGGTCGCGGAGCGGGCCAGCGTTTCGGCGGTGGATGTGGACCAGTTGCTGGGGCTGGTCGCCGACCGCTCCGGCCAGACCGTGGGCGCGACCGCGGTGGACCGGGGCCGCATGGAAGACCTGCTGGCAGCGGGGCTGGCCGCCTTTGGCAGCGGGCAGCGGGCGCTGGTGGTGTTCACGCATGCCGAGACCGGCAAGCTCGAGCCCGCATATGCGCCGGTGCGGCGGCTGGTCGAGCGGCTGGCGCTCCGGGGGATCGACGTGGCCGAATGGCGGGTCGCCGGCGGCGAGAAGCCCGCAGCGATCGCCGAGGCCGAACGGTCCGGGCGGCCGGTGGTGTACGTGACGCTCAGCCCGGAGGTGCGGGGTTCGGAATCGGCGGTGGCGATGGGCAAACTCGCCGAGGTGATCCGCGATCTGATCAAGGAACGCAAGCCGCTGCTGCTGAGCGTGAACCCCAGTTCGCTGCCCACCACCGGCTCGGAAGATCCGCTGACCGCGTTCCTCAAGCCTCTGGGGCTCGAGGCCGACAGCGGCCGGGTGCTGCTGCGTGAGGTGCGGACGGCGGGCGGACGCGTGGTGGAGACAGAACTGGCGGTGGTGGACCCTGGCACCGATCACCCGGTGGCCGGAGCGATCGCGGGCATCAAGACGCGGCTGGTGTGGCCCATTCCGCTGACGGTGGCGGCAGTGGGCGAACAGGGCACCAAGGTCACGCCGGTGATCACGGTGCCGGCCGGGCCCGGGCTGTGGGCAGAGAGTGAATGGCAGGCGTATCGCGCAGCGCGGGGCAACCCGTCCCAGGCGGCCCCGCCCCGGGCCGATTCGCCCCGCGACCAGGCCGGCGGACCCGGCCCCTGGCTGCTGGCGGCGGCGGTGGAGCAGGGCGAGGCCTCGGGCCGCGTGCTGGTGGTGGGCAGCAACGGCTGGTATCTGGACCCCATCGCCGAGCAGACGGTGGACGTGAACGGCCGACTGGTGCAGGACAACCCGGGCAACGCGGAGTTGTTCCTGGCGGGCGTGCAGTGGCTGAGCGGGCAGGAAGCACGCATCGCCAGCGGCGGCGAAAGCCGATCGGTGGCGCGGATTCCGGCGTTGTCAGACGGGCAGTTGAGCGCCCTGCGGTGGGGGCTGGGCGGGCTGCTGCCCGTGCTCGTGCTGCTGGCCGGCGCGGCCTGGCGCATGTTCCGGGGCTGACCCGCCCGATGAGGCTAAGCCGGCTGCTGCCGGCTGAGGCACGGCGTAGGTGCCGGTGGTCCAGCGGTCGCAGCCCTCGCAGAAGTAGCCCAGGTCCGCCTCCCGATGCATGCCCTTGAGGCTGGCGGCACAATGCGTGCACGAGGGCCAACGGGCGCCGGTGCGGCGCAGCGAGGCGTACCCGTCGGCCGGGTGGCCGCACTCAGGACACACGAATGTCGCGGCGTTGAAGTCGTCGTGCCCGCGAAGGTCGTAGTGGCAGTAATGACAGTGCGGGTGGGCCGGCGGTCGGGGCAGGAAGGCGATGAACAGCCCGCCGATCAGCACGATGGCGGCCTCGCCCAGCAGCAGAAGGTTAAAACCGCCGGCGGCCAACCCCACGCGGCTCAGGGCCGCGTTGAGCCAGAAGACCGCCAGAGCCGCGACCGGCACCATGACAAACGCGGGCCATCGCCGGCGATAACGCAAGGCGAAGAACCACACGACCACGGCATAGACGGCAAAGAGGATCACGCCGGTGGGTGGCCCGAAGGGCCAGATGAGGCCGGTAGCGGCCAGAGAGCGGGGCACGCCCTGATCGGAAACACACACGACCAGATCATGCCCGTTGATCGCTGCAAGGTTAGCAAGGGGCCGCCGCCGGGGTTGGCCGGGGGCGGACCGGAACGGCGTTATCGCCCGGCCCGGAACAGGCCCTTCAGGGCGTCGTAAATCTCTTCCCGCCCTCCCACTGTGACGGCCGCGACCTTGGCGTCGTCGCTGTCCGGCGAGGCGGCGCCGGAGGCGAAGGCCTCGGTGAGCACGGCGTGGAACTGGCCGGACCCGTACATGGACTTCACCTGGGTGTAACCAAAGAGGTTGACCCGGGGCAGGAGGGTCTGGCGGAGCATCTGGCAGCACAGGCGGTTGTCCGCATCAGACGAGTTGTCGCCGTCGGAGAAGTGGAACAGGTAGATGTTCCAGTCGGCGGGGTCGTAGTGGGCGTCGATGACCTCGGCGGCGCACTGCAGGGCGGAACTGATGCGGGTCCCGCCGTCCTCACGCATGGAGAAGAACGTGGCCCGGTCCACCTCGCGGGCGGTCACGTCGTGAACGATGTAGCGGCTCTCCAAGCCCTGGTAGTTGCGACGCAGCCACGTGTCCATCCAGAACGCCTGCATGCGTACCAGGGTCTTCTGCTCGTCACCCATCGAGCCCGAGACGTCCATCATGTACAGCACCGCGGCAGCGCTCTGCGGTTTGCGAACCTCGTTCCAGGATCGGAACCGCAAGTCGTTCTTGACGGGGATGATCACCGGATTGGCCGGGTCGTACTGCCCCATGGAGACCTGCCGCTTGAGGGCCTCGCGGTAGGTCCGCTTGAAGTGCCGCAGCGACGCCGGCCCGACGGGGCGAACGCCGCTGTACTTGTCCTTGACGGTGGTGATGTTGTGAGCGCCGCGGGGCTGGATGCGCGGGAGCTTGAGCTCCTCGGCGAGCATGTCGGCCAGCTCGTCCAGTTGCACATCCACCTCAAGAACGTGCCGCCCGGCCTGATCCCCCCCGCTGCCCGGACCGTTGCCCTGACCGGGCTGCCCCCCCACCGCATCACCCTCGCCCCCCTCGCCCATGCCCACGCCGGCGGAGTTGTCGCCATAGCGGAAGGTGGGGATGTCGATGTCGTGAATCGGAACGGCGACGACCTTGCGGCCTTCCTTGCCCAGGAAGCCGCCCTTGGCGATGAAGCGGCGCAGATCACGGCGGATCGCACCTTTGACGATGCTGCGGAAACGGGCGTGGTCTTGCTCGATCTTGTTGACCATCCGTGGCCTCCGATGCGGGCGATGACTGGCGACGCCGTCCCGGCTCGGCAGGCGGGCGGGACACGGGACTTCCCTGCTTCTAGTTTCGATCCGGCAGGCGTATTGGATCACCCGGAAAGTCCGGGGGGCGGGATTTTGGTCTGAATAACCGGCAGGCGGGGACCTTTGCTTGGTCCGTGCCCGGCCGACGGAGCGAACAAAGCCGTGTTGATCGCCCGGAACTCCGGCACGGCGCTCACCGGCGGCACTTGCCGACGCGGGACCGCTCAACTGCTGCGGGCTTGATCGCGAGCAAGAACCTTGCCGCCGATGGGCCAGCAACCGTGCCGCTGATGCATCCACCACCAACCCCAGGCAGCTGCCGGCAGAGCGGCCAGCACGTCAGCGCCGCGGCAGAGCAGATCGGCGGTGAGCCCGGCCCCCAGGCCGCCGGTCAGGCCGCCGGTCAGGCCGGCAGTAGCTGATCCCGCACCAGCCCCCGCCGGAGCCAGCCGCACGGCGGGCATGACGGCGGCGGCGAAGCCCACTGCCCACTCTCGAGTGCCCACCTGCACCGGCAGCAGGCTGGCCGCCTGCGACACCGCCGAGAGCACCAACGCTTCCGCGGGTGAGAGTTCAACCCCCAGCAGCCACAGGGCAACGGCGTACCGCACCGCCCACAGCAGCGTCTCCACCACGCGGATGGCGGCACACGCACACAGTGTGCCCGCCAGCCCGGCCAGGCCGGCCGAGCCCGCCCCGGCCAAGTCCGCCCGCACCAGCCGCGTTCCCGCCAATACCCCCACGGCAAGGAACCCCAGCACGCCAACCAGGCACACCCATCGCACCACCGGCTCGTCCGCCGCGAACACCGCAGCGGCAGCAAGCGTGACAGCAACACCCGCAGCCGATGCCAGCACCGCTTGCAGAACCGTGAGGGCCACCGCCGGCAGCGGCATGCGGTTGACCAGCCGGTGATAGGCCATCCGGCCCAGCAACCCCGGCTTGAGCGGAGCGTAGTTGAGCACCAGCGAAAGGCCGAGCAGAGCCGCCATCTCCGCCAACCCCACCGCCCCGACACGACGGGTCAGCAGCCAAAAGACCAGCGAACTCAGCCACCAGTTGGCCAGCGGAACACCCACCAGCACCGGCACGTGCCACCATGCGAACCTCGCACTGACGGCCGCCGCCAATGCACGCGGCGAGCCGCCCGCCATCAATGACCATGCGGCAAACACGGCCAACCCAAGCATGGCCAGCGCCAGGCTGAAAACCAACCATCGCGAGCGTGCAGCAAAGCCGCCGGGCTGCAAGCCGGGTCCATCGGGCGGGCGAGAAGGTGGCTGCGGGAGCGTCAGAACTGACCTCCAAAACGCCAAACGCGATTGCGGCTGAGCCACCGGACGGAGGCCTCACTCAGCGGGGCGGCGCCGATGATGGCGGCGGAACAGACGGTGTTCCGGCGGGAGACTGCGGGGAGGGCAGCGCGGGCACAGGCTGCACTGGTTGCCCCCCCCCGGCCGGGGATGGGTCCGGCTGAACAACGGGCTCCGGGCGATTCTGCCGCTCGAGCGGACTGACCTCTTCATCCTCCGGGGCGGCCATCTGGCGGCTGGCGCTCAGCGTCGCGTAGAAGTTGCCGGTGGTGCGGGGCCGTTTGATCAGATCATCAGCCCGCTTGCGGAGGCGGTCGCCATGGAAGAAGGCCACGGTGGCGAGCACCTTGTCCGACGAACCTTTGGCTTTGGCGATGGCCGGGTCCCCCGGATCAGCTGCGCGGGTGACCAGAGCGAGCAGTTGCACCAGCGGGGACGGGTCTTCGATGGCCAGCATGGCCGTCTGGGTGTCACGCATCGCCGGCGCCAGCGTGGCCGTGGGCAGCGAAGCGAGGATGGCGGCCCGGGTGAGGCTGTCACCGGTCCGGTACCGTTCCATGGCAGCCGCAAGCACGGTCGACCCATGGTCAATGCTGAAACCGTCGCGCACGTCCACAAGGTTCACGATGACCCGGGCGGCGGCGAGGCCGCCGAGCATCACCGACGGATCATCCGAGGCGATCGCCTGCGCGACCATGGCCGCAGCGGCGTTCGCTTCGCGGTCCCGCTCGGGGGTGCCGACGGCCGCCCGCAGAACGGCCGACAAAGCGGCTCCTGACGGGGTGGTCAGGCGGACCACCGCCGGAGTCTCCAGAGCGGCTCCAAGGGGGTCGGCCTTCACGCCGCCGGCGGCATTGCTGACAAAGCCGTGATACAGCTTCCAGCGGATGCGCAGAAGATCGCATCGCAGCTGTTCGACGGCCCATGCGGATTGTCCGGGCTCAAGCCAGACCGTCGCCGCGAACTCCTCATTGCGATCAAGCCGGAGGCGACGATCAATACTGAGCACTTCGGGAATGAACAGGTTGCTCCTCTCCACACCGGAATCGACCGTTGCCAGCGCATAAAGCTGAGAGGGCACAGGCTTGCCGGGCCCAAGACCGAGGGCGATCGGCGATACATTGCGAATGCGAACGGTTGCCGAGATCCGCTCACCGAAGCCGTACTGCGTGCGGGGCATCTCCAGCCGCACCAGCAGCCTTGCCGCCGGGTTGCGGGTCAAGTCGTCGTACACCTCAGGCACCGCAGCGGCCATGGCCTGCAGCTTCTCGCCAATCGGATCGGGCGTCAGTTTGCCCATCTCGACCAGGCGGGCATGGCACCATGCGTCAGCCAGGCTGGACGGCATGCGGGCCCGAACCGAGCGGTAGAAGCCGGCGGCCACATCAGCCTCGCCGACGATCTCGGACGCCAGACCCGCGCCCATCGCCGCGAACGGATCGGTCTCGGCCAGAGGCGTCAACCGGGCGCGAGCTCCGGCGGCATCGCCGGAACGAAGTGCGATCCAGCCCTTCCATCGCTCCGCATCGGAGCCGGTGACGACGCCCGAGGTCTCCAGCTCGGCAAACGCGGCCGCCAGGCCGTCGACCTCCTGCCCGGACCACAGCCGCAGCCAGAGCACCTGCTGGTTCCAAAACTCCAACTCCTCGGCGTTGCGGGACTCGGACAGCCAGGCCGGCCGATCGGCGGGGTTGTCAGCCCAGCGACGGTAACGGGCTACCCACTGCTTCAGGTCGGCGATCGACGACGCGGCAACCACATCGTTTTTGGCCGAGACCGCCGCCAGCAGCCGCACGGTCTCCAGTTCCTGAGCCAGCAGAATGTCGGCGGGCTTGGTCAGGTCGTCGGCGGGCAGGCCGGCGGCCGCTGCCCGGTCCAGCGTCCGCTGCGCGTCCGCCCGGGCGGAGTTCACGCGGTCGGTCAGTGTGGTGACCACCGAGGCCGGGCCCTTGCTGATCCACTGCTGAAGGAACGACTCAGCCTCCACCCCGGTATCAAGACCGCCGGCACGCCGCTGCAGCGCCATGGCATTGGCGAAGAAACGCGAGGAGCCTTGGTGGGCTCCGGAAGAGGCGAGGAAACGCGCAATCTGCAGGTGGGTCTCGGAATCCAGCGGATCCGCCCGGAGAAGGGCAAGCAGAAGCTCAAAGCGGCCGCTGGGATCGTCGATCGACTGGGCGAAGAACGCCGCCGCCAGCGCAGCCGCGTCCTTGTTGGTCCCATCCAGCCGCACCGCCTCGCGGAGGCGGTCGATAAAGCCCCGGGCGTTGCCCCGCTCGCGGTGGAGCAGGGCGGCATCAAGCGCCAGACGAGAGCGGACGGCCGGGTCAATGCTGCGGGCTCGGTCACCCAGAAGAGTGTCCAACGCGTTCAGTCGCCCTTCCACGGACTGCTGCCGCGAGACCACGGCAGTGACCAGCCGCAACTGGGCGACGGTGTCGGTCGGGTCCAGACGAACCAGGGTGCGGGTCAGGTCAGCGACCATCTCGTTGTCGCCGGCCTGGGTGGCGGCGTCGATGGCCAGCCGAAGCACCTCGGCATCATCCGGGGCGATGCGGTGGGCCTCACGCAGCAGCACGGCCGCAATGAAATAGTCGGGCACGCCGGACTCTCGGTTGCTCCGCAGATCCACCAGAGCGATTCGGGTGATCGCTTCGGCCAACTGGCGCCGGAAGCCGGCGTTCTCGCTGGCGGCGACGGGCCTTGCAGCCGGAGCAGCAGCGGGTGCCGAGGCCGATCCGGCCTGAGCGGCCGACACCTCGGTGGCCGACGGCAAGCTGGCCAAGGCGGCCAGAGCCAAGGTTGACAGCGAACGGCGGAGAGAGGACACGGTCATAGGGCGGATTATCCCTTGATTGGGCCGTTAAGCAGTCCCACTGCGGAGAGTACAAGGTACAGCAGGCCGAGCAGGTACACCGCGGCCAGCACAAGATGAACGGGGTAGGTGATCAGCCTGCGGGCGGCCGGACAGACGCGGTCAGCAACCACCGTCACAAACACAAACTGGCCCATGGCAAACAGCGCGACGCCCCCCACCAGACCGAACGAGGCGGGCGAAGCCGGAGACGGCGTTTGAGACTCTGCCACGACGGCCAAATCCGCGTCCAACAGCGCCAGTGAGATCAGCCAGAGCCCCAGCAGACAGGCGGCCGCTGCCCAGATGGTGCCCAGAGAGATCCGCAGACTGGCCAGCACCCGCCCTGGGGAGACGGAGGCGGAAGCAGTGGGACGCAAAGGAGCGTGGGTCGGCATGGTCAGCTGCAGTGAATCCAAACGGGAGTGACCAACGGTACCCCGGCTCGGCGACATGTGCCCCCCGACTGCCCCCCCACCCCTCAGCCCCTCACCCAGCCCCATGTTCGCGCACGGCCAAACCGCCAGACACTCGCCCCCTCCCCGGCGGACATCACCCTTGCGGACCGGACATCCCCCGCTTCCCCAAGCCAGTCACCCGACATGTGCGGCAGGTATGCCGTGCCGACACGCAGGTCGTCGTGGAGGGCCTCGTTCGTCGCGTCGTGCCGGCCGTGATCGGCACGCTCCACAGGCAGGAAGTGGACACCAACCCGCACCGGCTTGCCACCCACGAACTGGAATTGCATGCGCGACGCTCAGTACGTCAGAACCGTGTGCACCTCACCAAACGGCTTGAGCCGCGCCCGCCCGTCAAGCCCGCTGAGTTCGATGAGCACGGTGATGCCGACGATCTCCGCCTTGAGCCCCTGCACCAGACGGCAACAGGCCTCCATGGTGCCGCCGGTGGCCAGCAGGTCATCCACCAGCAGGATCCGCTGGCCGGGCGTGACCGCGTCCACATGAATCTCCACCTTGTCCGAGCCGTACTCCAACTCGTACGCCATCGCCGCCTTGGCGCTGGGCAGTTTGCCCGGCTTGCGGATGGGCACAAACCCAGCCGAGAGCGCCTGCGCCAGCGCCGTCCCGAAGATAAACCCGCGGCTCTCCGCCCCGGCCACCAGGTCCACCCGCTTGCCCCGGTAGGGGTTGGCCATAAGTTCCACCGCCAGGGCCAAAGCGGCGGGGTCGCGCAGCAGCGGGGTGAAGTCGCGAAACACAATGCCCGGCTTGGGAAAGTCGGGAACGTCGCGAATGAGTTTGCGGAGGCTGACAAGCGGATCCATGGACGGGCTCCGGAAATGCGGCAACGCCGGGGGCGGCCGGGTCGGTCGGCCGAGAGTAGCCGCACGGACGCAAAGGGCCGTGGAGCCGGCCGGTCGCCGCCGGGACAGCCAAACCAGTCGCCATGGCCACTAGAATGGGTGACCATGGCGGAGCACGCCGAGACCTTTGAGCTGACCAACATGCCTGAAGAACCGAGCAATCCTTCGTCTCCCAAGCGTGCCGCGGGCACGGGCAAACTGGAGATCGTCGAGCCGATCGGCGATCGCGTGCTGATCCGCAAGGACGAGGACAAGAAGCAGACCAAGGCGGGCATCCACCTGCCCGACAAGATCGAGATTCCGACCATCACCGGCCGTGTGGTGGCGATCTCGGCGAAGGTGGAACGCGACGAGGACTACCCCATCAAGCGGTACGACCGGGTGCTGTTCAACCCCAAGCACGCGATCCCCGTGGAGTTCGAGGGCGACAACCGCCTGTTTGTGATCCCCGTGGAGGACGTGGTGGCGGTGTTCCGGAAAGAAGCGTGAGCACGCCGGCTTCACTGGCCGATCTGGCCGCCCTGCCGGCAACCGCCATGCCCGAGGCGGTAGCCATTCCGCCGGTGCGGCGACCGCTGCACGGCACCGTCCGCCCGCCGGGCAGCAAAAGCCTGACCAACCGCGCTCTGCTCCTGGCGGCCTTGGCCGACGGCACGAGCATCCTCCGCGGGGCCCTGGCCGACGCCGACGACGCCCGCGTGATGGTGCGGGCCCTGCGCCAACTTGGCGCCGACATCCGCCTACGGGGCGGCGTTGCTGGTGACGGCGACAGCGTGGATGCGGCCGGGAACGCCGAGATCACCGTCCGCGGGGTGGGCGGGCGCTGGAGACTCCGACCCGGCGAGATCGTCAGCCTGGATCTCCACAACGCCGGAACCGCGACCCGCTTCCTCGCCGCGGCGGCCCTTCTGGCCCCGCCGGAGTCTGGCGGAGTGCGGATCGACGGCAACGCCCGCATGCGGCAGCGGCCCATCGGCGAACTGGCCGAGGCGCTGCGAGCCATCGGCGCGGAGGTGCAGTTTGAAGCCGCCGAGGGCTACCCCCCCATGCTGGTGCGGGCCCGCACCCGCTACGCCGGCGAGGTGAGCTTCGGTCGAACCTCCTCAAGCCAGTTTGTCAGCGCCTTGATGCTGGCAGCGCCATTCATGCCCGATGGCCTGACCGTCCGCCAGCCCGGGCCGGTGACCAGCGCGTCGTACATCCGAATGACCGCAGGACTGATGGCCCAGTTGGGCCTGACCGCGACCGGAGATGCCGCCAGCGGCATGCACTGGGACGCGACCAGTATGCGAGGTTTCACCTACAACGTGGAGGCCGATGCCAGCGGTGCCTCGTATTTTCTGGCGGCCGGCGCATTGTGCGGAGGCGAGGTGGTTATCCGCGGCGTGCCGGCGCAGGGCAGCCTGCAAGGCGACACCGCGTTCGCACAGGTCATCGCCCGCTTCGGGGGCACAGTACAGGGCGACCAGACCCACATGGTGGTGCGCTCCGACGGCCAACTGGGCCGGGGCGGCCGCCCGGGCGTCGACGTCGACATGAGCCTGATCCCCGACACCGCCATGACCGCCGCGGCCCTGGCCATGTTCGCCTCCGGCCCGACACGGCTGGGAGGGTTGCGGACGCTTCGCGTCAAGGAGACAGACCGGGTTGCGGCCCTGCAGAACGAACTGGGCAAGTTGGGGGCACGCACCATAGTGCAAGCGGACTTCGGACCGGACGGACCGGACGAATCGCTGCTCATCCTCCCGCCGCCCCATCGATGGATGGATGGATCCGCTTCGACCGTGCAACTGGAGACCTACGACGACCATCGAATGGCCATGTCGCTGGCGCTGATGGGGTTGGCCCGGGCCGGCGTGATCATCCGCGACCCGGGGTGTGTCCGCAAGACCTATTCGACGTTCTGGAGGGACCTTGCCGCCTTAATCGAAACCGGCTGATGTGCTGGTCATTTGCATATTCGGCATGATCTCGGTGTGTCCGTGCAGCAGTTCGCTTGAGTTCATCTCCAGCCCCCACCCACCGACCCGAGCGATCGGGTCAGCAGGTTCCAATGAACTGGCGACGTGATGGCAAAGCCGGGCTCCTCACCAAAGTGGGGTTCCCGCGAACCAGTCCCAGCCCACGCCCGGCGCCTCATCGGGGATCGGGCGAGCCACAACGGCCGACCACCAGCTGACGCCAACTTCTCCGAGCACTCTTTGAACCGAGGCGTCCGGACAGTCTCAGGCTTGCTGACGGCTGATGAGGCCATAGCCCTTCGCCCAGACGGATAGCATCCCGGCCACGAGTGCCCTTTGGTGCAAGGTCCCAACATCATGATGAAATCCTTTCCGCCCGCCGTGCTGCTGATCAGCCTGACGATTGCACTCAGCGGCTGCAAGCGTCCGCCGGCTGCCTTCGCGCCGCCCCCGCCCGCGGAGGTGACCGTCGACCGGCCGGTCCTCCGCACCGTGCCCGACACCCTGGAGTTCACCGGCCAGACCCGGGGCTTCGAGGTCGTCGAGCTTCGCGCCCGGGTGCGGGGCTTTCTTGCCAAGAAGCACGTGCAGGGCGGCGCTCGCGTCAAAGCGGGCGACCTGCTGTTCACCATCGACCCGCGAACCTTTCAGGCGGTGATCAAATCCGCCCAAGCCGAGGTGGCGGCACGTGAAGCAGCCCTCAAGCTCGCCGAGGTGACCCTGGAGCGAACCCGGCAGGCCATCGCCGCCAACGCCGTCGCTCAGCAGGAACTTGACCGCGCCCAGGCCGAACGCGACGCCGCCGTCGCCCAGGTTGATCTGGCCAAGGCAGCGCTGCGAACGGCGGAACTGGACCTGGAGTTCACTCAGGTCCGCGCACCGATCGACGGGCGACTGGGCATCATCAATCTCGACGAAGGCCAGCTCGTCGGCGCCAACGAGGCGACCCTCCTTGCCACCATCATCAACGACTCCCAGATCTGGGCCGAATACGACATCTCCGAGCGAGATCTGCTGGAACTCCGCAGCCGCTATAACAACCGCCGCCCCGGCGAGGATGGTCGTCCCGATCTGCCGGTCGAACTGGCCCAGGCGAATGACACAGGCTTCCCCTTCAAGGGCCGCTACGCCATGGGCGACAACACCATCAACCCCACCACCGGCACGGTGCGCATCCGCGCCATCTTTGACAATCCCACCGGAGCGATCATTCCAGGCGCCTTCGTTCGCCTCCGCGCCCTGTTCGAGAACCGCGAGGTCATGCTCCTCCCCGATTCGGCCGTCCTGCGGGACCAGTCCGGTGCTTACGTACTCACGGTCGATCAGGGCGGCAAGGTCGCTCGCAAGGATGTCAACGCCGGAGCACTCATCGAACGCATGCGGGTGGTTGCGCCGATCGTCGGTGCAGCCTCGCCTCTGACAGTCAGTGACCAGGTGATCACCGTCGGCATTCAACGGGCCCGCCCGGGCGCCGTCGTCAAGGCTGTACCCGCCCGGCCCGCTGCTGCGCCACTGGGCAACTCCCTGCCACCCCCCCTTCCCCCCCCGGCCTCCGGCGGCCCGTCCGCCCCATCAGACGCGAAGAAGTGAACACCGGACCGCGAAAGGCTGATCGATGAGCAAGTTTTTCATCAGCAGGCCGGTCTTCGCCTGCGTCATCTCCATCGTCATTGTCATCCTCGGTGCGGTGGCCGGCTTCCGCCTGCCCATCGCTCAGTACCCCGAACTGGCCCCGCCCATCGTCCGGGTCGAGGCTCTCTACCCCGGCGCCAACGCCCAGACCGTCGCCGACACGGTTGCCACCGCCCTTGAGCAGGAGATCAACGGCGTTGACAACATGATCTACATGAACTCCACGTCCGCCGACGGACGCTACTCGCTGGACATCAGCTTCCAGGTCGGCACCGATGTGGACCTGGCCGCCGTGCTGGTGCAGAACCGCGTCAGCATCGCCGAACCCCGCCTGCCTGAAGAGGTCCGCCGGCTTGGCGTCACCACGCGCAAGCAGTCCACAGCCCTCGCCGGGGTCATCGCCCTCCACTCCCCCACCGGCGAATCCAACGACATCGTCCTCTCCAACTTCCTCTCGCTCTACTGGCGGGACGAGATCGCCCGCGTCCCCGGCGTCGGCGGCATCACCATCGTCCCCGCCAAGGACTATGGCATGCGGATCTGGACCGATCCGCTCCGGCTTAAGGCCCGAGGCCTTACCAGCGGCGACGTCGCCCAGGCCATCCGCGCCCAAAATGTCCAGGTGGCCGCCGGCGCCATCGGCCGCCAGCCGGCGCCCGCCGGTACAGACTTTGAGCTGATCATCACCACCCTCGGCCGTCTGAGCACGCCCGAGCAGTTCGCTGACATCATCGTCAAGAGCGACGATCAGGGCCGCATCGTCCGCGTGGGCGACGTCGCCCGGGTCGAACTGGGCGCACGCGACTACTCCACCCTGGCCGGCTTCAACGGAAAGCCCAATGCCATCCTGGTGGTCTACCAACTCCCCGGCGCCAACCTGGTCCAAGTCACCTCCGCCATTGAAGCCAAGCTCACGGAACTCACCGGGCCGCAGGCGGTTCCGCTGCCGCCCGGGGCCAAGGCCGAGTTCTTCTACGACTCCTCGATGTTCATCCGCGCCTCCCTGGCCGAGGTCCTCCAGACCCTCGCCGAGGCCTTCGTGCTGGTCTTCGCCGTTGTGCTGATCTTCCTGCAGAACCTGCGGGCCACCCTCATCCCCACGCTCACGATCCCCGTCTCGCTGATCGGCACCCTGCTCTTCCTGACCGCCTTCGGCTTCTCGATCAACATGCTCACCATGTTCGGCATGGTGCTGGCCATCGGCATCGTCGTCGACGACGCCATCGTCGTCGTGGAGAACGTCGAACGGAACATGACGGTCCACAAGCTCAGCCCCTTTGACGCGACCGTCCGGGCCATGAGCGAAATCACCGGGCCGGTTGTCGCCGTCACCCTTGTGCTCATGTCGGTCTTCCTGCCCACCGCCGCTCTTCCCGGCATCACCGGCGAGATGTACCGCCAGTTCGCCCTCACCATCGCCGCCAGCACCTTTCTCTCCGCCGTCTGCGCTCTCACCCTCGCCCCGGCGCTGTGCGCCGTGCTGCTTCGTCCGCATGCCCCCCGCCACAAGCCCTTCGTGCTCCTCCGGCCCATCTCCTTCGCCGCCGGGCTGTTCAACCGCGTGTTCGATGCGATCACCCGCCTGTACGGCAGCATCGCCCGCTGGGGCGCCCGCCTGGCCGTCGTCAGCATCCTGCTCTTCGCCGGCGTCATGTACGGCACCGCGACGCTCATCCAGCGCATCCCGGCCGGCTTCGTCCCCAACGAGGACCTCGGCTTCATCGTCGTCGCCGCCCAGTTGCCCGACGGCGCGTCCCTCGAGCGCTCCAAGGCCGTGATCGACCGCGTGAGCGACATGCTCAAGCCGTCCGACGGCTCCCCCGGAGTGCCCGGCATCGCCAACATTGTCAGCCTCACAGGCTTTTCCGTGCTGCAGGGCCAGTCCGCCAATGTCGCCAACGCGTGGATTGTGCTTGAGGACTGGGACAAACGCTACAGCAATGGCGAAACGCTCGACCGCATCCTTGCCGAAATCAACGCCAAGGTGGCCGGCATCCAGGAGGCTCAATTCCTGGTCTTCTCGCTCCCGCCGATCTCCGGCCTCGGCAACACATCCGGCTTCGACATGCGCCTGCAGGACCGCGCCGGCATCGGCCGCTCCAGCATGGAGGCCACGGCATGGGAACTCATCAACACCGCCATCGGCCAATCCCGCGTCGACGGCGGGCAGCGGATCAGCGCCGCTTTCACCAGCTTCCGCGCCGGCGTACCCCAGTTATATCTCGAGATCGATCGCGAGAAGATCATCAAGCTGGGCATCCCCATCCAGTCGGTCTTCGAAACACTCCAGTCCTCCCTCGGCTCGGCCTATGTCAACGACTTCAATCTCCTCGGCCGCACCTTCCAGGTCAACCTCCAGGCCGACGCCAACTTTCGGCTCGTTCCCGACGACATTCGCAAGCTCGAGGTCCGCAACAACCGGGGCGAGATGGTCCCCCTCGGCACCTTGCTGACCATCCGCGACACCATCGGCCCGGACCGCATCGAACGATACAACATGTACCCGGCCGCCATGATCAACGGCTTCTGGGCGCCGGGCACCTCCTCCGGCGAGGCCATGAGCATCATGGAGCAGGCCGCCAAGTCCCTTCCGCAAGGCGTCACCTACGAGTGGTCCTCGCTTTCGTACCAGGAGAAGCAGGCCGGCGGGCAGGCGGCAGTGGTCTTCCTTCTGGGCATCCTGCTGGTCTACCTCATCCTCGCCGCCCAGTACGAAAGCTGGGCCACGCCCCTGGCCGTGGTGCTCAGCGTGCCGCTGGTGCTCATCGGCGCTCTGCTGTTCGTGCAATACCGCGGACTTGACAACAACCTGTTCACCCAAATCGGCCTCGTCCTGCTCATTGGTCTGGGCGCCAAGAACGCCATCCTCATCGTTGAGTTCGCCCGCGAGAACCGCGCCAAAGGCATGTCGATCATCGATTCGGCCATCGACGCGGCCACCACCCGCTTCCGCCCCATCCTCATGACCAGCTTCTCGTTCATCCTTGGCGTGCTCCCGCTCACCCTGGCCACCGGCGCTGGCGCCGGCAGTCGTCAGGCCCTGGGTATCGCCGTCTTCGGCGGCATGCTCGGCCAGACCATCCTCGGCCTGTTCTTCACGCCCATGTTCTACGTGGTGGTGCAGACCATCGCCGAATGGGTCAAGCCGCCCCGGCCCAAGGCACCCGCCCCCAAGGCTCAGGCCGAAACTGCGCCGCAGTCCGCACCTGCCGCCGCACCGGCTGGCGACGGCCCCACCCCCGCCTGATCACCCGCGCCACCGCCCCACCCGCCCCACCGCACCACTGTCGAACACGACCGGCGCGGCCGGTCACAGCCCCGCCCGCACCTTGTCATAAAACCCGACGCTGTGCCCCAGCCCGCCCGGCCTCGCCCGCACGCCCCACAACCGGCGGTGCTCGGCCACCACCGCTTCCAGCCGCTCAAGCAGCTCCACCCGCTCCGCGTCGCTCAGGCATGATGCCGCCGCCTCGCCCGCCGCCAGTGGCGTCGCCGGCAACGCCCGCCGCCGCAGCACGGCGCGACGCGCCGCCAGATCGGCCACATCAAGCGTGTGCCTGAGTTCATCCTTCAGCAGACGCCCGCCCGGACCGCCCACAACCGGCAGCCTCCGCCGCAAGTCCGCCAGCCGGTCCCCTGCCTCGGTCCACAGCCGCAGTTCCCCGACCTCCGCCAGAGCCCCCGCAGCGCAGTTGTGCAGATCAGCAAACAGTGCCGATTGATTCCATAACGCAAACTCGCCGCTCTGCCGGGGCCGGCTCAGCCGCCCGGCCACCCGCCGCAGCGGCGCGTCCGCATCGCCCAGTTCCAGCAGCCATCCGCCCACCACTCCGCTGCGATCGCCGAACACCTGCAGCGACAGTGCCCGCGGGTCCAGCCGCCGATGGCCGTCGCTCGCCCCGCCCCCCACAGCAGCGTTGCCCGTCCACGCCGCCGCCGCCCCGTGCGCCAACCCCGTCAGCGCAATCGGCCACGTCTGGTGGTGCCCCGTGTCACCCCAGTCGCACATCAGAAAGCCGCCGACACTCCCGCCGCCGCTCCGCACCGCCTGACACGCCCCGTCCAGGTTGCCCGTCCGCTCGGCCGTCCGGCCGGTGATGCTCCGCCAACTCGATGTGCCCGGGCACACCCACACCGGTCGCTGGGCCTTGGCCAGCAACTCCACCCACTGAACAAACGGGCTGTGCGGCTCATAGCCCCACGCCAGACTCACCAGATCCGGCGGCAGGCTGCTCACGCTCTCCGGCTCGTGCAGCACAATGTCCGCCCAAAACATCGGCTTCCTGCCGCGCTTCCGCACCCGCTCGCACACGCGGCTCACAAACTCCATGTACACCGCCGCCCGCCCCCGCTTGGCCACCTCCTCTCGCGATCGCCCGTAGGCGATGTCGTAGGTCTCATCACAGCCAATGTTCACCATGCCCGACGTGAAGCACGGCAGCAACTGCTCCAGCAGCCCGTCAACAAACTCCAGCGACGCCGGATCGGTCGGACACAGCGAGAACGGCCCCGACCGGGGCCACACATCAAACATCCAGTCCCCGTGAGTCTCGGCCAGATTCGCGTACTCCGGCAGCCGGAGCCACGAGGCCAGATGTCCGAAACAATTCTGGTTCGCCGCCAGTTCCACACCCCGCGTGCGGCAGTGCTCGTCCAGCCGTCGGATCTCCGCCGGCGTCAGCGGGCTCCATCCCTTCCACGCCGCTTCGTGCCCGGCATATGCGAACGTGTGCTCGGTGTACAACTGCAGATGGTTGATCTTCAGCCTCGCCAATTCATCCACCATCCGGAACAGTTCCGGCATGGTCGGCACGCGGTCTCGCGACACGTCCAGCATCGCCCCACGAACGGCCACCGCAGGCCCGTCGCTGATCTCCATCGCCGGGGGCGAGCCGCCATACTGCCGCAGCAGTTGCCCCAGCGTCACCAGCCCCCACCGCACACCATCCGCATCCCCCGCGTGCAGCACCGCCCCGGAACCGTCCAGCCGCAGGCGATACTGCTGGGGCTCAAACGCCCCATCGTGCCGAATCTCCACCGCCCACGCTCCAACGCCGCCTGCCGCCAGATGCTCCGGCCAGCACCACGCCGTGTCGTCGTCCCCGAACCGTTGTCCGGCATTCCACCCGGGCGACCACCGCAGCGTTGGTCTCCCCACGCAACTCGCCCGCCCGCCGAGCAGCTCCAGCCGCTGCGGAGTCGGCACCAGCCACGGCACCGATCCTTCCGCGTCACCATCATCGCCCGTGCCGGCGTCGGCGTGCATCTCGATCCCTGCCAAGGGTCCCCGGCGAATGTGAAACACCGATGAGCTGGTCATGAACTCAAGGGTACCGAGCCCGTTGCATCCGCACCGGCGCCTCCTGCACGCCGCACCGGAGGCCCGCCCAGACGGTAATGTTGCCCATGCCCCGCCGCCCACGTTCGCGTACCTCCCCGCCCTCAGCAACCCCTTCCATCCGCCCGGCGATCTCCGCCCAGCCTGACGCCCGGATCGATCTGCGATCCGACACCGTCACCCGTCCGACACCGGCCATGCGCCAGGCCATGATGGCCGCCGATCTCGGCGACGATGTTCTCGGTGATGACCCCACCGTTCGCCGTCTGGAAGAACTGGTGGCCGAACGCCTCGGCAAAGACGCCGCAGCCTTCGTCCCCTCCGGCACCATGGCCAACCAGCTGGCCATCCGCGCCCATTGCCAACCGGGCGATGAAGTGATCGCCGACGCCGACAGCCACATCATCCACTATGAAACCGGCGCCCCTGCCGCCATCTCCGGCGTGATGATCCAGCCCATCGCCGGTCTGCTCGGCCAGTTCTCCGACACCCATGTCCGCCAGGCCGTCCGCAGCGAGTCGATCCACTCCCCCCGCAGCCGCCTGCTGGTGGTCGAGAACACCCACAACCGGGGCGGCGGATCGGTCTGGCACATCGATGCGGTCCGTCGCGTTTGCGACGCGGCCTGGGCCGCCGGACTGGCCACCCACCTTGACGGAGCCCGGCTCTGGAACGCCTGCGTCGCCTCCGGCCGAACCCCCGCTGAGTATGCCGCCTGCTTCGACACCGTCTCCGTCTGCTTCAGCAAGGGGCTGGGCGCCCCGGTCGGTTCAGCCGTGTGTGGCGGCCGCGAGACCATCGCCCGCATCCGACGCTTCCGCAAGATGCTTGGTGGCGGCATGCGGCAGAGCGGCCTGCTCGCCGCAGCCGCCATCTACTCCCTCCAGAACCACGTGGACCGACTCCGCGAGGACCACGACCACGCCCGGAAGCTCTCCATGGCGCTCGCCGGCATCCACGGCCTGCGGCTGGCCATGCCCGTCGCCACCAACATGGTGTTTGTCGAAGTTGAGCCCTCGCTGGGGACCGCAACTGCCTTTCTCAGCCGGCTGGAGGGCCAAGGCGTACTCGCCCTGGCCACCGGCCCGCAACGCATCCGACTGGTCACCCATCTGGATGTCCCGCCCCACGGCATCCAGAAGACCATCAACGCCTTCAGCATCGCTGCCGGACTGGCCACACCCGCTCGCCAGCCAACGCGATCAACTACAACCAGGCGAGCTCCGGCCCGCGCCCGCCGCTGAGGCCCTTATGGGCCGGCCGCGTCCGGAGGCTGCACCCACACGCCATCGCGGAACACGCTGGCCCGCGTGTCAATCCGGTACCACGCCGGCAACTCATCCGGCAGCGGGTCGCGCAGCGGTTCGCCCCCATCGGCCAGCGCCTGGGCCGACCACATGCGGTGGATGCCCTTGAGCAGCGCGGACTCCATCCGCAACTGCGTGATCAGCTCCAGCGTGCTGAACGTCGGCCCCGGGTTGCCCTTGCACTTGGGGCACAGTTCCGCACGCAGCCCCCCGTCGGCGTTGCGTGTCACCACCCGCCGGTTGCGGCACGTCTGGCACGACGGCCAGTCGGTGATCGCCCGCCGCACCTTCGAGCCGCCGCCCAGAAAGCCGCGGTCATCCAGCACGCTCTCATACGCCGTCAGCGCCGCATCCACACCGGGCCGGGCCAGCAACGCCGCCGCCCGCCGGCCGTCCCCGCCCCTGGCCAGCCCCAGCACCGAGGCCAGGTCATACGCAACATGGCTGGGCACCTCCAGCACCGCATCCGACGGCAACGGCCGCTCCTGGCCGATGGCCGACGCCGGCTCCGCCGCCCGCGCCACCGCCAGCAGCCAACGCCGCTCCGACTCCCGCTTGGTCAGCGCCGCCAGCGCCATCGCCGCGCCCGGGGCCACTTTGCCGGTGAACCCAGGCCGCCCCGGCCGGTCCAGCACAAACGCAAGCACGAACAGCCTCCGCGCCAGGTCACGCGTTGCCCGGTCCTGGGCTTCAAACGCCACCTCTTCCCCAAGTTGGAAATACGCCCCGGGCTGATCCGGTGAGAGGGCCGCCAGCCGTGCCGCCAGATTGACCACCCGGATGCCGCTGACATCCAGCACGCCGTCCGCAGACGCCCGCTGCGGCTGCGACGGCAGCGGATCCGCCGCCGCCAGCAGGCAGGCCAGCCCCGCCAGCCACGTCGTCACACGCGTCAGTCTCATGACCGCCCTCCTTCCGCCGCGATGGTCCACAACTCGGCGATCGCCTGCTCAACGGCCCGCAACTGCCCGAAGATGTGCGTGGCCCGCCGCCGCGAAGCCGACATCTGGGCCAGCACCTCGGCCACCCGCGGTGCGTCCGCCGGGCGGGAGATGGCCGTGATGTACGCCGCAGTCTCGACGATCATCAGCTGGTGACAGGCGAACCGCTGGATGGGGCCCACCGCCGCCGCCATGCGTGCCTGGAAGCGGGCCTGCACCTCATCCAGCCGAAGCGGAGCCTCACGGCTGGGCACCAACTGCTCCGCCTGCCGGCGAAGCAATGCGCCCAGCGCCGCCGCCGCGTCGATCAACGCGTCGCTGGCCTCATTCTCCAAGGGCGCCGTCGCCGACGCCGTGCCCGCCATCGCCTGGTAGTGCCCGGCAAGCGCGATCACCATCTCATCCACCCGCCCCACATCCGCATCACCGGTGGACATCAGTTCCAGCGCTCGCTCCACCAGGCTCTTGCGGGCCTCAAACAGCCACCGCTCCGGCGGAACACCGATAAGCGGCCGCTGCGCCACCTGCGCAATTGTGTCCATCAGCGAACGCCGCCGCGGCGCCCTGGGCAGAATCTCGAGCAGGCCGTTCACCACCGTCAGTTCGCTGCCGAACTTCGGCAGGATCCGCTCGGCCGCCGTCCGTACGTCCGCCGTGCCCAGCACCGCCGCCTCCACCAACACCTCCGCATCCACCGGTCCCAGCGGCGATCCCCGGGTGTCAAGTTCCCGCAGCCGCTCCAGCCGCAATGCGGCGCTGCGTTCTGACAGGAACCTCGCCGCCCACTCCCCGTCGCCGTTTGCCCCGCCGCCCTCGGTGTAGCGGATCTTCGCCGCGCCGCTCGGCAGCGTTGCCGCGTCCACCACGTCGCCCGGGTCCATGCCTGTCACGTAGCCCGCGCCCACCCGGCTGACCATGGCAAAGTTCAACACCGCACGCAGGTCGCCGTCCGGGGCGCCCAGCGACGCCGATCGGGCCGCCGCCTCATCCAGCCGCTGATACATCCTGCCCCGCGCGGCTCGCCCGCCCGCAGCCCGTTCCAGACCCCACGCCTGCGCAAACGCGGCCCGCGCAACCTGCCGTGCCGCGGCATCAGCCCCCGCCGCCAGCACCATCGACATGTCCACCCCCTCAGCGGATGACCGCCCGACGATCGCCGCCGTCAGCACGTGCAGATCCGCCCCCGAAACCCGCTCGTCGGCGAACCACCGCAGCAGCCGCTCGCGGCTGCCGTCATCTGAACGCCATCGCTGGCGGGCGGCAAACGCGAACAGCATGTCATACATGGCGCGGTCGTCGCTGGGCTCCGACCCTGTCACCAGCAGACGCTCAATGCCGTCGAGCAGCACATTCTCCGCGAGCCGCGCTGCCGTCGCCTGGTCAGCGCCCGCCTCCGGCAGCCCGCTCGGCACCGACCAGATCGCCCGCACCGCCTGTTCCCACGTGGCCCCAGCCGCCACCGAAGCCTCCGGACTCTGGCCCGCCACCAGCCGGCCCGGCATGCCCGCCAGCGACGCCGCCGCCCCAGCCGGCCACACTGCCCCGCCCGGCCCTGCCGCCCGCCCGGTCAGTTCCACCAACCGCTCGACCGCCGGCGTCAGCAAGCCCGGCGACGCCTCCCTCTCGCGCGAGAGCCGCGCCAGCGTGCCCGCCGTCCACGTCTCGGTCAGCACGCCCGTGGACGAAAGCGGCCCACCGCTGATCGGCACCAGGTCCACCACCGCCAGCGTGGTGCGATCCGGCGGCAACAGCAGCAGCACATCGATGATCTCGTTGACGATCACCAACCGCTCCGGCGGCGTGTGCGACAGCCACGAAATCCCCGCCGACCTCGCCGCCGCCGCCAGCCCCCGCAGGGCCCCGGCGGAGTTGCCGTCTTGCAGTTGCTGCGCCGCCGAGCGAATCTGGCGGCGAACCTCCCCCGCTTCCACCACGCCGGTAATCGCGTCGGTCACCGCCCGGCCCGACCGGCCCGCCTGCGGCAGTACGCTGGGCGCAGTCTCGCCCTCGGCCACCGGCGCCACCGGCGCCGCCGGCGCGGGCGCCGGCCCGGCCGTTTGCTCATCGCTCCGGCCCAAGAGCGCAGAGAACCAAATCGCCGTGATGATCAGCAGCACCACGATGGTCGCGCCGCCCACCGCCACACCCAGCCACGGCCCGCGCGACGCCGAGGCCGCAGCCGCAACCGTGGCCTGCGGAGCCCAGGATGGCCGACCGCCCTCAGCCTGCCCGCCGCCCGTACCCGCCGCCGCTGCGGGCGGAGCGTTCAGCGGCGGCGCCAGCCCCTGCTGCAGGAACAGCCGCATCGCCTGCTCGGCAACCGCCGGAGGCTGGCCCAGACCCGAGGCCATTTGCACCAGCCGGGCCAGCAGCACCGGTCCGGCCGTCTCGCCGCTGGCCACCGCGTGCGCCGCATACCGAACCAGTTGATCCATCGCCGGAGAAAGTGGTGCCGGACCCGCCGAACCGACGGACTGCATCACCACCGGTGCAACCGACGCCTGAGCCAGCGGCAGCGGCGCAGGCACAACCGACCCCCCCTCCTCCGCCAGCGGCAGCGGCCCTTCTTCGGCCACCGGAATCACCACCGCCACCGTCTTGCCCGGCCCCGCCTGGCCCGCAGCGACGCCGCCCACCGAACGCTCCACCGCTGCGGGCACCGGCTGCTGCGCACTCGCCACCACCGGGGGGGCCACCGGCGCAGGCGCAGCAGGACGGATCACTGACGGCGGAGACACGGGTGGCACTGTGGCGAATGGAACTGGGGCGGACGGGGCTGCAACGCGAGGTGCCGTCGCCTGTGGAACTGCCGCGGGCGGTGCCGTCGCCAGTGGAGGCGTCTCCTGCACCGCCACCCCCGCCTGCCCCCCCGCCTGCCCGCCCGCCAGCCGCTCCGCGGCATCCCGCAGCAGCATCCGCACCCGCTCGGCCTGCGCCGTCGCCCGCAGCGGGTGCAGGTTCACAAACGCCGTCCGCTTGGCCAGCGTCGCCTGCACCACCGATGCCGGATACTCCGCCGTCACCAGCCCCAGCAGCGCGTGCGGCCGCTCGTGAGACCACGCCATGGCGATGTCGTCGCCAAAGAACGCAGCGATGCACTGGCGGTCCGGGTCCATCGGCGCAGCCATTACGAGCCCCCTCCCGCGGGCGCTCCGCCCGCCGCCGGGCTCAGGCCTGCCACCTTGCTGCGAATTTCACGCTGCAAGGCCCGGAACAAATCCGCCCACTCGCCCGGCCCATACTGCGGATACAACGCCACATGCTGGGCCATCAGCGTGTCGGCGGTCCGCACATCGCGTTCGGCCAGCAGGCGAATCGCGTGGTAACGCGCCTGGAACCACGGCGGCGTGCCCTCGGGAAGCCCGGAGGACAATTGCCGCCACGCGTCCAGCGCCGTCGCCGCATCCCCCGCCGCCTCGCTCAACGCCGCCAGCCTCGCCAGCGTGCCCGGGTTGCCCGGTGACACAAGCGCCACCGCCCGATCCAGCGATATCGCCAGATCACGAGCGACGGTGTCCTGCTCCCGCTGGAAGATCAGCTCCGCAGCCGCTGCCACATCGCTGAACAGCCGCACCGCCCCCGCCTCGCGGGGCGGCGCACCGGCCAACCCCAGTTGCTCGATCACCACCCGCCCGTGCCGCACCACATCCTTCGCCGCCGCCAGCCGCCGATCGACCTGCGCCGGATCGATCAACCGCGCGAACCGCTCGGCCGCGTTCAGATACAGCACCCGCCGGGCCGAGATCGCCCACCGCGAGTTGCCCGACAGGTCCATCGCTGCCTGCGTGCCCCCCGCCTTCACCCGCGCTTCCAGCGAATCGGCCAGGCTCTCCGCCGCAGCCTGCTCGCCCTGGGCCAGAGCCAGTTGGAAGCGGCGATACTCCAGTTCATCCTGCCAGGCCGACAGATCCGCCGAGTTGTACGTCGCCACCGCCGTCAGCGTGTCCAGCACGCCCCGCGCTCGGGCCACATCCGTCGGCGACACGCTCAGCAACGCATCAAGCAACTGCCTCGCGGTGGTCACCAGCCGACCGAACGCAGCGCCCGCCGCCTGCCGGTCCTCGGCGGTCGCCGCCTGCCGATCCATCGCCAGCACATCCTCAGCCACCGCCACATACCGCTGCGACGCAAACTGGCGATCCGCCGACCCCGCAGCCCGGAACATCCCATACAGCAGCGACGCCGCACGCCGCCGCGACTCTTCATAGACCGGCAGCGACCTGGGCACCGCCAGCAGCACCCGCACCGCCTCCTCATCAGCCACCGCGCTGCGCGACCGCATATCCAGCAGCAGCCGCGCCGCCCGCGGGCTGGAGGGGAACGTCCGCACGAACAGCGTGGAGAGTTCCTCCAGCCGCTGCTCCTGCGCCGGCTGCGCACCGGGCGTCGGCCCCGCCGCCCGCGTGAGCGCCACGATCGCCAGCCACAGGGCATCCTCCGCGCCCGAGGCCCCCGGTGACTTGCGCACCTTCTCAAACGCCGACGAAAACCGCTCCCCCGCCCGCACAAAGTCCCCCGCATAGAACGCCGCCCGCCCCGCCGCGATCAGCACCCGCAGCGTTTCCTGCTCACCAGCAGGAACATCCGGCTGGGTGACAGCCTGATCCAGCAGATCCGCCGCCTGCCGGAACGCGTTGATCGTGCCCACATCGCGTGCGGGATCAGTCGGCTCGGCGTCAGCCGGCAGCCCCGCCTCCCGGGCCAGTCGCTCCATCGCCCCGCGGAACGTCCGCGTGCCCTTGATGTAGAACGCAATGAACCCGCGGTCCCCCAGTTCCGCCCCGGGAAAGATCCCCGCAAGGTCAATCACCTGCGCCGACTGGTCCTGCGCGATCAGATCCTCCAAGGCCAGTTTCGCCAGCGCCATCTGCGTGGGCGACCGGGCGGTGGAACTCAGGCACAGCACCGCCAGCAGGCGGGCCACCTCCGCCGGCAGCGGCCGGGCGTTCTCACCGCTGCCCCGCACCTTGCGAACCGCCCGGTCAATGTCCGCCCAGCGGGCCGCCTTGGCCAGCGCCGTGAGCCGCCAGGGCAGGGCCTGCGCCTTCACCACCGCCGGCGTCGTCGCCTCCCCCTCAATCACATCCAGCCAGCGGATGGCCTCCGCATCGTCTCCTTTGAGCGCCAGGCACATCGCCGCCCCCACCGCAGATCTGGCAATGTGCTCGTGCTTGAGCATCGCCTTGGGCAGCCGCTCCAGCACCGCCACCTGGTTGCCCGGGCGGCCCGTCAGCCAGCCGAAACTCTTCAGCCCCTGCTCCCCGAAGCCCTCTCCGCCAGACAGCAGCGACTGATACACCGCCGCCCATCCCGCGTAGTAAAAGCACACCTGCCGCAGCCGTTTGGTCTCGGAGAACTCCTCTTCCATTCGTGCGTCAGCCCGGTCGCTGGCCAGCGCGTTCTCCAGGTTGCGTGCCCGCCGGTCAAAGTCCGTCCCCAGATTCTCCAGTTGTTTGCGCAGCTGCCCCAGCGTGCGTTCGGTCTCCGCCCGCTCAGCCTCACCAACCAGCCGCAGCCGCCACCGCTCCGCCGCCTGCTCGGCGCCGTCGTACGCGCTCCGCAGCAGATCCACCCGCAGCGCACCGGACTGGGCGTCGGGCACCTTGGCCAGCAGCTCCCGCGCTCGCGCTTCCCAGAACTCCCGCTCCGCACGGTCCCTGGACTGGCCCAGCAGTTCCACATACAACCGCCCGAGCCGGTCGGCGATCCCCGCCCGCTCTTCACCGCTGGTCTCGCCCAATCGCACCGACAGTTGCTCGGCCAGTATGGCCTTGAGCCCGTGCCGCTCCAGGTACCCCTCCACCGTCTGGCTGGGCAGCGGGGCCGCCGGCGTGCCCCCCGCCGGCTTGGGCCGAGACACCGGCACCGTCACCGGCGTCCCCTCGGGCGTGGTTGTTGTCTGGCCTTCCTCAGCCTCCGGCACATTCGCCGACGGCACGCCCCCGCCCTGCCCCCATGCCGGCGCAGCCCACAGCAGACCGGCCGCCAGGCCCGCCCGCAGCAGCAGCCCATGTGCGTGTTCACGGCCCGGCGACATAGCTCACCTTGTAGAACCCCGCATCCTGCACCACCTGCAACGCCGCCGCCGCCGCGTCCACCGTCGCCTCATCGGCCACCTTGACGATGATCCCGGGCCCCTTGGGCAGTGCGGTCAGCACCGCCAGCAGTTCCGGCGCGCTGGCCGCCACCCGCTCACCCACGCGAAAGCTCACCGTCGCCGGCCCGCCCGCCGGATTGGGCCTCGCCTCCACCCGCAGCACCTGCGTGGTGAAGTCCGACGTGCCCGCCCCAGGCCCCCGCTTCTCCGCCGTAATCGTCGACGGCAACTCGTTCTCCGGCGGCGTCAGCGTGCCCGCCGCCATGAAGTACAGCAACATGAAAAAGATGACGTCCAGCAACGCCACCAGCGGCAGCGTCAGTCCCGCCTCTTCATGTTTGATCCGCCGTCGCAATCCCACGTGCCGCTCCGTTGCCCCGCCCCGCTGCTCCCGGTCCGCCTCAGTTGCGCTCACCCGCCCGCGGTGGCCAGCTTCCAGTTCCGCACCCCTGCCCGCGCCAGCGCCGCCGCCAGCCGGTTCACATGCCCCGCCGCCGCGTTGCGGTCCGCCCGGATCAGCAGTTCCGCCGTCGGCGCCCGCCCCCCGGCCGAGCCCGCCGCCCCGCCGGCAGCCCGCACCGCCTCCTCCAGCGTCAGTTTGCCCCCGCCCATCAGCGAGAGCTGACCGTCCTTGGAGATCTCCAGCACCACCTGCGCCAGCGCCTGCTCCGGCGCCGTCAGGCCCCGCTGCTGAGGCAGGTCCATCGGGCTCTGCTGCGTACGGGCAAAGTGCGTGCTGAACATGAAGAAGATGATGATCAGGAACGCCACGTCCGTCAGCGCCACGATGTTCAGCACCAGCGTCTGCTCAGGGGCCCGTCGCCGCCGCCTCATGACACCGCTCCCGCGCCCCCCACCGCCGCCGGCCGCGCCGCCGGCACACCCCCCGGCACGCTGCCGGGTACACCCCCGGGCACGCTGCCGGGTACACCCCCGGGCACCCCACCCGCCGCCCCCGGCGGCCGCACCCCTGCCGCCGCCGGAACCGCCTGAGCCATGCCAGGCGAAGCCACCGGTCGCGCTACCGGCCCGGCCACCGCCCCGGCCGGAGCCTGCAACAGGTTGGCCAGTTGCTCGGCGGTGTCGCCGGCCTCAGCGATCAGCGCGTCGGTTCGCCGCTTGAAGATCGACGCCGCCACCAGCGCCGGAATCGCGATGCTCAGCCCCAACGCCGTACACACCAGCGCTTCAGACATGTTCGCCGACAACTGCGTGGACCGCGCCACCCCGTCAAGCGTGCCGATGGTGCCGAACGCCTTGATGATGCCGATCACCGTGCCCAGCAGCCCCAGCATCGGCGCCAGGTCCGAGATGATCCGGATCAGGTGCGTCAGCCGCTCCAGCCGGTCCGCCTCGCGATCCGCCGCCTCCTCCATCGCCGGACGCATCTCCAGCGCCCCGAACTGCGAGGACTTGGCCCGACGCAGCCCCGCCCCCAGCACCCGCGTCAGAAAGCAGTCGTTCTCCGGCTGGCGGCAGAAGTTCACCGCCGTGTCCACCTTCCGCTCCCGCAGCAGCGTCTCCAACGCCGCCACCGCACCCGGCCTGGCCAGCGCCGTCCGCCGGAGCATCACCATGTTGGCGATCACCAGCCCCAGCGCCACCGCCGAGGTCAGCAGCAGTACATACGCCACAAAGCCGCCCGCGTGGATGTACTCCAGCAGCGACTTGGCCGCCACCGGGGCCGCCGCAGCAGAGCCGCCCGGAGCCGGCGTTGCCCCGCCGGCGACTGCCGCTCCGGTCGCCGCCGGAGCCGCCGGAGCCGCCTGGCCAAGTGCGGCATACACGCTGAAAACAAGCACGTGCAAACTGGGTGTCAAGCGTTCATCCTTCCATGGGACCCGGGCATCGTTAGCCGCTGCCGAGGCTGTGGTGTGCCGTTGCTGATCGCGTCCGTTCGTCGTTCAGTTCAATCCTGTCCCCGCACCCCTCACCCGCCAGGCTCAGGCTTCGGTTCCGGCTCCGGCTCCGCCGGTTCACCCGGCTGCCCCGCTGGCGCCCCGCCCGACCCGCCTGGTCCGCCGCCGCCCCCCTGCCCACCGCCCCCCGGCGGCAGCCGCGGCGGCACTGGCCGTTCCAGCCGCATGGCAAACTCCGGGAACCGCACCAGCAGGTCCTGCCGCAGGCTCGCAGCCCCCGCCTGGTCCCCCATCGCTTCCACCAGCGCCGCCGCCTCCGCCAGCGCCACCGCCGACAGCCCCGGCAACTCCGCCCCAAACCTCGCCGGCAGATGCAGCAGCGCAATCACCGCCGCCCTCTGCTGCCGCACGTCGCTCTCGCGCGCCAGCGATCGCCCGATTGCCAGCCGCAGCCACGCCTCCTGCCACCCGCCCGCCTCCGACACCGCCTCGCCCTCGCCCGGCTCCACCGGCGCGTCCGGGCTTCTCGCCGGGGGCCGCAGCATCGTCGCCAGCCGGCTCTCCAGCCTCGCCCGCGCCGCCGCCCGTGTCGGCCCATCGCCGCACCGCGCCGCCACCATGTCCGTCAGCCTCGCCAGCACCGTTGTGCTCGCCGGCGCCGTGCTCGGCCCCGCCTGCCCCGAGACCAGCCCCCCCAGCGCCGCCGGCGGCAGCCCGGCCCCGCCCGAGATCAGGTCCTGCTCGTGCTCGGCCGCAACGCGATACAACGCCGCGATCGTCTTCGCCTGCCCATCCGCCCCCGCCAGCGAGGCCCACACCGGGTCCGCCAGCATCGGCCCCAGCCCCCGCCCCACCGCCGCCGCCGAGAATACCGGCGGCAGCCACGGGCTCAGCCCCGTCGCCGCATCTATCACCGGCGCCCGCGAGCCATCGGCCAGCCCGCCCACGCTGCCGCCCATCCACCTGGCCGTCTGCTCCCCGCTCGGCCTCGCCGCCAGCCACTGCAGCCACGCCAGCGTCGCCCCAGTGGTCCAGCCCCGCGCCAGCCGCGTCCGCACCGCCGCCTCGCGCAGCATCGTGCCCGTCGGCCCCGCCAACGTCGTGCCCGAAGCCGCCCCGGCCCCCGTCAGCGAGACCAGCAGCGGTTCCAGCAACTCCTCCGCCCGCCGGACATCCCCCCGCTCCAACCGCGTGCGGATCCGCCACGCATCATCCGCCAGCCCCGCGAACACCCCCGCCCCCGGCACCCGCTCCAACCCCGCCGCCGCACCCCCACCGCCACCTCCCGGCAGCTTCACCGCCGGAATCCCCTCCCCTTTGACCTCGCGAACCAGATCCCACCCCAGCAGCACCACATCATCCGGCCCCAGCCGCAGCCGCAGGCCATCCGCCGTCGCGCTCACCACCTCGCCCGACATGCCGGCCACACGCCCGCGCAGAAACACCTCCGCCGGCGCCGCCGACACACCTCCGGCAACCGCACACACCACCGCACATCCGGCCCACGGGCCAATGGCACGCCATGGCGTCACGGGCGACCCTCCACATGGTTGTAACTTCCGCCGGAAGACTTGGCGATCCGCCGCATCAGGTGCTCGCTGGAGCGGTCCACCAGCGAGATGCAATGAATCGGCACCTTGGCAGCCCCGCGGTTCACGCGCTCCAGCACGTCCGCCACCTCTTCCTCAAACAACCCATCGGTCATGAAGTAGATCGCATCCGGCCTTGGCCGCAGCCCCAGCGCAATGGTCAACGCCGGGATCGGGTTGGTGCCGCCCTCGGCCCCGAGCGCCTGGATCGCCCGCGCAAAGTCCGCCTTGGCCCGATCGCTGGCGTCGGTCCAGCGTTCCCGCCCCAGCAGCGGCCGCGCATCGCTGGAAAACGGAATCACCACGACGCTGCCCGACTCCACCACCGACTGTATCGACTCGATCAGATTCACCTTCAGTGCCTGCAGTTTCTCGCCCTGCATCGAGCCCGACACGTCCACGACATACACAAAGCGGCTGCCCCGCGCCTCCACGCCGAAGAACCGCGTTCCCCCTCCCCCCGATCCGCCCGCTCCGTCGCCAATGCCGATCCCGCTGCCGCTGCCCGCCCCGCCAAGCCCCGTGCCCACGCCGCCCAGGTCGCCTGTCCCCGGAGTCGCCTGTCCGCCCGGCGTGTCGATCGAAGGCATCGTCTGCAGATCGTTCCCCGGCACCTGTTGGGTCACATCATCCACACCCGGGTTCAGCGAACTCAGCGGAGCGCTCTCCAGCGCCGCCAACTCGGTGTTGGTGATCACCGCCACCTCCACCCCCGGCACCGGCCCCGGCGTGCCCTCGCCCCCGCCCGAGCCGATGCGAATCACCCCGCTGACCATCAGCAGCACCACGTGCACCACCAGCGAGATCGCGATCCCCGCGATCGCCGCCCGCATCGCGATCGGCGGCAGCCATTCCCGCCAGCTCGCAGCTTCCTCCCCGCCCAGTCCGCCGGACATGCCCGATGTTGAAGACCTCGCTGAGGTCACGACCGCTGCGTTGCTGGTCACCTCGTTGGGCTCACGCATGTTCGCTGGCATCCTTCTGTCGCCGAGGATCTGGTCCAAGCCGGTGGCCTCGTCAGGCGGACACACTCGATGCGCGGCCGGTCGCCACCCTTCGCCGCCGTCGCTCTCCCCCGTCTGCTCCGGCCATCGGCGGGCCCTCACCAGCCGCCAAGCACGTACCGGCCGCCGCACGCTCAGCAAAGGTTAGGGTCTTCCGCCAGCCCAAGACCTCGCTGCCATCCGCCGCGCAGCCTCACGTCGGAACAGGCGGCCCTGCGAGACAACTCTCTGCCTCGCCCCCGGGCATCCACCCCAACGGCATCCGCCGCAGCACCGCCGCTCGCCTTCGGTCCGCACCGCCCCGCCCACCGGTTCCATCCACGCCCCATCCCCGGGCACCCCCCCCGGCTCCGGCAGCCCCGCCCTCATCCCCGTACCATGCGGCGCCGGCGGGCTTTCCGCCGGGTTTGCCCCTCTGATTCACACCCGCCCGCCCCCCTGCCCCTTCCACCCCAAACCACCCCCCGCCCCGTCGCCCACACCGCCCGCCGAGTACCCCGCCCATGGCCACCGCCTCCGCCAACGGTCAGAAACCCTCCCCCACCGGCCCAGGCCGCTACAACCGCGTCCTGCTCAAGCTCAGCGGCGAGGCCTTGGGCGCCGGCGGAGCCACCGGCCTCTCCCCGTCCGAAATCGACGTGATCGCCAAGGAAGTCCGCGAGGCCGTCGCCACCGGCGTGCAGATGGCCATCGTCGTTGGGGGCGGCAACTTCATCCGCGGAGCCCAGCTGGCCAACATCGGCCACATCCACCAGGCCACCGCCGACTACATGGGCATGCTGGCCACCATCATCAACGGCTTGGCCCTCCGCGAGGGCCTCCGCGCCGCCGGGGTTGACAGCCGCGTCATGTCCGCCATCGAGGTTAAGGCCGTCGCCGAGCCCTTCATCCGCCAGCGGGCCCTCCGCCACATGGAGAAAAACCGCGTCGTCATCCTCGTCGCCGGCACCGGCAACCCCTTCTGCACCACCGACACCTGCGCCGCGCTCCGCGCCCTTGAACTGGACTGCCAGGTCATCCTCAAGGCCACCAAGGTCGACGGCGTCTACACCGCCGACCCCCGCAAGGACCCCTCGGCCACCAAGCTCGACCGCCTCTCGTTCATGGACGCCATCACCCGCAACCTGCAGGTCATGGACATGACCGCCTTCACCATGTGTCAGGAACGCAACCTGCCCATCCTGGTCTTCGACTTCAAGACCCCCGGCAACATCCGCCGCGTCGTCGAGGGCCAGTCGCTCGGCACCCTGATCACCGCCGAGGGCTGATCGCCGCCCGCGTTCTGCACACGTAAAGTACCGACTCTCACGTACACGAACCCCGCCGGCGACACGCCGGCCAGACCACCCCGAGCACCACGACCATGGCAACGCCCGATTCGATCCTCAAGGAAACCGAGCAACTCATGACCAAGGCCCTGGAGCACCTCAAGAAGGAGCTCAAGGGCGTGCGGACCGGCCGGGCCAGCCCGTCCATCGTCGAGTTCGTCCGCGTCGAGTACTACGGCTCCCAGACCGACCTCAAGTCCCTCGCCGCCATCAGCGTCCCCGAGCCCACCCAGATCCTCATCAAGCCCTTCGACGTCGGCGCCATCGGTGACATCAAGAAGGCCATCGAGACCTCCGGCCTGGGCCTCAACCCCATCTCCGACGGCAAGGCCGTCCGCATCAACATTCCGCCCCTCTCAGGCGACCGCCGCAAGCAGCTCTCCGCCTTCTGCAAGAAGATCGCCGAGGAGGCCAAGGTCTCCCTCCGCAACGCCCGTCGCGACGGCAACAAGCACGCCGACGCCCTCAAGGGCGGCGCCGCCCACGTCCCGGAAGACGAGATCGAGCAGCTCAAGAAGGAAGTCCAGGACCTGCTCAAGAAGTACGAGACCGAGACCGACACCCTCACTGCCGCCAAGCAGAAGGAAATCGAAACGGTCTGATCCGGCCGCTCCATTCCAAAGCAAAAACACACAGGCCCGGCAAGACGCACTCGCCGGGCCTGTTGCTTTGACATCATCTGCTCGCGCCGCCGGGCTTACCGGAAGATCAGCACGCGAGGCCCGATCAGCAGCACCGGCTCACGCTGCATCTGCAGCGCCGCCGACATCGGCTCACGCACCTGCCGCCAGGCGTCCTGACCGAGCACCGCCGCACCGGCCCGGTCGATCTGCGCCCACAGCGACACCCCGGCCGCCTCCCCGCTCGGTGCCGTCACGCCGATGCCGCCGAAGAGGTTTTCCAGCATCTCCTCCAGACCCTTGGGGGCCGGCCAGTCCATCACGTCGTACGAGCCGGAGGCCAGGCTCAACTGCCCGGCCAGGTCGTTGATCGCCGTCTGCACCCCGCCCATCCGGTCGGCCATCTTCAGTTCAATGGCCTTCTGACCCGTGAACAGCCGGCCCTCGGCGGTCTTGGACAGGTCAATCTCCTTCCGGCCCTGGCTCACCCGACCGGCAAACTGCTCGTACGTCTCGGTCATCTTGGCCTTCACGAACGCCTTGTCCGCGTCACTCCAGCCGCTGGCGATCGACATCATCCCCGCCCGGGGTCCACGCGAACGCGGCACGATGTTGATCTTCATCTTGTCCATCAGCCCGCCGAGGGCGAACTTCCCGCCCACCACGCCGATGGACCCCACGATCGACGACGGGTTGAGATAGATCTTGTCCGCACCCACCGCGATGTAGTACCCGCCGCTGGCCGCCATCCCGCCAACCGACGCCCACACCGGCTTCTTGGCCGCCACCCGCCGCACGCCCTGCCAGATCACCTCGCTGGCGATCGCCGACCCGCCCGGCGAGTCAATCCGCAGGATCACACCCTTGATCAGGTCGTTGTCCTCCAGTTCAGCCAGTGCCCGGCGGATCGTCCGCGACCCCACCGACGAGCCGCCCGACAGCAGCCCGCCTGACGACGAGTCGCCATCAACGATGGCCCCGTCAATGTGCACCACCGCGATCGTCGCCCGCTTGGGCGAGTGGTCCGGCTTCTGGAACATCTTGCTGAACAGCGTGAACGGGTTGGCGTTGGCCAGATCCGTCTTGTCCTTCTTGCCCAGCAGTTCACTCCACTCCACCTTCGCATCCGGTGAGCCGTGGGCCTTGGCCACCGCCTTCTCCAGGTTCGGCAGGTCCACCGCCTCGTCCACCAGCCCCGTCGCCACTGCCGTCGCATCGCTGGCCAGCCACGCCTCCTCCATGGCCTTGTCCAGCTTGGCGTCGTTCAGCTTCCGCCCCGCCTTCAGCTCCGCACGCAACTCGCCGTACATGCTGTCCAGCAGCCCGTTGATGTTCTCCTCCCACGCCTTGCTCGGCTTGGAGTTGGCGTACATCTCGCTGGCCCCCTTGAAGTCCCCCACCTGCACGAAGTCCGCCTTGATCCCCGCCCACGCGAACATGTCCGCCAGGTACATCTCGTCGATGTGAACCCCCGGCAGCATCACCCCGCCGCCCGACTGCACAAGCACCCGGTCGCACAACGCTCCAAGCCGCAGTTCCAAAGCGCTGTAGCCCTCAGCGAACAAGTGCACCTTCTTCCCCGCGTCCCGAACCGCCTTGATCGCCGGCGCCAACTCCTGGATGTGCGTCGCCGTCAGCTCCGCGTCCTTCAGCCGGATCACCACACCCGCCAGCGAATCGTCCTTCGCCGCGTTGTTCAGCGCCGCGATCACATCGCGCAGCGTCTGCCCCTTGCCCGTCTCGCCAAACAACCCGGCGGCCGCCTGCCGCTCCTTGATCGCACCCTCCAACTCCAGCAGCCCGACCTTCATCTCCTTCACCGCCGCCGCGACGTGAACCGTCGCCGACTCAGCGGCATGAACGCGGGCGTCGGTCAGCGGGCACGCAACAGCCAAACCAGCAAGGGCAACAACAGCAGCAATTCGCATGGATCCAACTCCTGGAAGTCCGTCCCGCCCCACCCAGGCGAAGACCGGACGTGCAGCGGCCCCCTGCCTCCCACGCACACCCTCCCCTGCCACGCCCCCCCTACCACCACCCGCCCCTGCTTCGGAATCACCTCCGCCCCGATTTCACGGCGTGCCGGCATCAGGCCGAGTCTCCACCACCCGCGTCGCTTCCTTGTCGTACACGTACAGCTTCCCCGGCTCCTCGGTGCGGGCGATCTTGTGCCGCCCATCACAAAACGGCATTTTCTGCGACAGCCCGCACTGGCAGATGAACACCGCCTTGTCCGCCGGCAGAGTCCCCGGCTCAATCTTGTAAGGCGACGTGGGCTCGATGCGTACAACGCGGGCCATGCTGGTCTCCAGTACCCACCCCTCCAAAGCACTCCGCCCGAAGCCTGGGCCGCTCGCCGCGGCACATCCTCCAGCCATTCGGGCGGGGTACGGTATCCGGGCCGGTCCCGCCTCACGGCCGTCCCACCAATCATCCCCAACATCGGACATCCGCACTCCCCCCTGCCGCCTCTGCCCCGGAATCCCCATGAACACCCCCGCCCTCGCCACCGCCCTGCTGCTCTCCACCTGCTCCCTGGCCACCCTCGCCGGCCAAGCCCCGTCGGCCGCGCCCGCTGCCGCGCCCGCCACCGCCCCGGCCCCCACCGCCCCG
>JAJTDF010000145.1 GCA_021294835.1 Planctomycetaceae bacterium | reverse complement strand
CCGGATGCGGTCGCGATCCGGATCTTCGTCGAAGACTCCTCAGATCCGGCGTCCGGAAGCAAAGAAAACGCGGGCGGATCCCCTTTGGGACCCGCCCGCGCCACAACCAGGCACACAGGAGACACCGATTCGTTTCGACCTTGACGGGCTGAGAGAGTGGTCTCTGATCCGCTCATCCATGCCTGTGTGCCCGGGCACCCGTCAAGCGTCGTGTGAGATCGTCGCATTCAACGCTGTTGGTCTCTGCGTCGCTCAGTTTCTTCGTCGCTTGCTCAGGCCTGCTCGTCGTGCGAATCGTCGGCCGGACCCTGGCTCTGCTTCTCCAGCAGCTTGCGCAGGTACTGGTTCTCGCGGCGGGTCGCTTCCAGATCGAACATGATGTACTTGACGCTCAGGCGCAGGTAGTCCAGCGAGTCCTGGAGTTCCGCGACCGTCTTCTTCATCCGGGTATGACGGTCCTTGGCCTCATCGGCCAGCTTCGTCAGCCGCGCTTTGTCGTCGGCGGGCAGGGAACCGATCTGCTCGAGGAGGTCACCAAGCTTCTTCTGAAAGTCCTGCTCGTTCATAGGCGTCTCTCCGTGTCTGGGGTTTCTGTGCCGCGGGGTCAAACAGGCCCGTTGGCGGTATGTGCTCTCTTTCCCGCTCCGGGAGGAGGGGGCTTGCAACCGCGTTGGCGGGTGCATGGAGACAGAGAACAACCACCGGGCCGCGCGTGCCGCGCCGGCGTGCCAGAGGACGGAGATCCGAGAATATCGCCCGCCAGGCTCGAAGATCGAGCATCCGGCGTGGGCATGGGGCTCCCGGACGTTTCCGGGATGCGACGGGTTGTGCGGTCTGTTGCCTGCGGTCAACGCGCGCTGTCGAAGCGCCTCAACACCTGTTGCGCGTTCTTGGGAGCCGTTCGGGTCAGTTCGCGAAGGGCCAGCGGGTCGTTCTTCTTCACTTCCATGATGAGCTTCTTGAGGTGCTCATCGCGGACGAAGACAAAGCGGCGATACAGATCCTCCAGCTCGTGGCGGCTGAAGCGGGTCATCGGGTCACGCAGGCCGGTCTGCACCGCGGCCCAGTCGAGCAGCGCCCCGCCGTGCTCGCTGTAGCGGAAGAGCAGGAGCGTGGCCTTGAGCCGCTGAACCGGCCCGGAGAACGGGTCCGTGCACGCATCGGGCAGGCGGAGCATGACCTCTTTGACGTTCCCGGCCATGTGCTGCATCAGCGGATCGTCCGCCGGCGGCGGCTCGGCCTGAATCCTCGGGGCCTCATCGGCGGGAACAAGGTTCGCCAGTGCGCTGGTGATGGTCTTGACCCCGGCGCGGTCGAAGCGGATGGTCAGCCGCTGCGCGGGTTTGCCCTCGTATGGCTCGTTCACCGCACCGCTGATCACGCCGACACCCCACTCGGGTCGGTCTAGGTGTACGACGCGGTCGCCAAAGGTCCATTGTTTAAGCAGCATGAGAGTCTTCCTGACAAGTCCCGATGTGCACCGGGATCAGCGCCGGATTCCGAGCGTGGGCAACTGGCCCCGATCACTCGGCTCGTGGTCGCCGCCAACGCGTGGCCGGCGGTTCCTTCGGCTGGAGATGCACCGCCCAAAGGGGCAACACGCCCGGGCGCACTGCGAAAGCACGATGTACGAACCCCTGAACTGAGTCATCGGCCTGATGTCCGGTCACTTACCCCGTGTCGGGAAACACCAGCCGAGGTCGCCGCGGCACGACCCCGCCCCCAAAGTCGAAACTCCAATGCGTGAGCCAGCCCGAGATCGCAGTTGAGGCAAAGCCACTTCCCGTGCTGCTGCACGAGACACGCACGCCTGAACCATGCTCGCAAACCGCCAACGCCAGCCGCCGCGGCAGATCAGTGATGGCCACCATGCCCTGTTCAGAGCCATTGAGGCGGAGAACACGACCGATGCACATTGACCCTTCGGGAGCGCCGCGAACAAATGCAAAGGCCCCGCGGCCCGATGCCTTTGTCGACGGTTCCGGGCTGACAGACCAGCCCGGGGTGCTGACGGTTCGACCCCATCCCCCGGCATGTCTAGTATACCCCCCGACGCAAGGCAGACACGCAAGTCGGCCAGTGATGGGGATAAGTTAAAGACCCGGCTGAACAGTCCGCCACGCGTGAAGGATATCGGACCTGCCGCAAAGTTGACCGCCGGAGACCAGTGGCCGGCACGAGGTCTATAGATTGATGAGCCGCCGCGTGCTGATTGGCGCGGCGAGCCGACCAGCCCGACGACACACCGGCACCCGTCAGAGCGCAACGCCTGACGCTGCCACAGGAAAGGATGACACGATGATCGAGGCCCTGACCAGCGACGCCATCATCAACAAGGTCGGCGGGCGCTTCAAGCTCTGCGCTCTGATCCAGCGTCGCCTGCTGCAGTTGATGGACGGGGCCCGCCCGATGGTCGAGCGCAACGGCCGCTCGGACCTTGAGGTGGTCATCGACGAGATCCTGCAGGACAAGATCGCGCCGGTGTTCGATGAGACCGATGTCGAGACGCGCGCGGCCCTGCCGCAGTTGGCGTCGAAGAACTGATCGGCCCGCGGCCGGTCGAGCGGGGCGGGCAAGCGGGTTGGGGTGAGCCATGACCACGCTCAAGAGCAAGCGGATCGTGCTCGGGGTGACGGGCGGGATCGCGGCGTACAAGGTCGCGTCGGTCGCGTCGCGCCTGAGTCAGGATGGGCACGAGGTGCGCGTGTGCATGACCGAGTCGGCCACGCGGTTCATCACGCCCCTGACCTTTCAGGCGCTGACCGGCAATCCGGTTTACACATCGATGTGGGAGCACATCGAGAATCAGGACCCGCAGCACATCGCCCTCGCGCGCGGGGCCGATCTGGTGCTGGTCGCGCCGGCGAGCATGGACTTTCTGGCCAAACTCGCGGCGGGAATGGCCGACGATGTGGTGAGCCTGATCCTCTCAGCAGTCGACCGCACGCGGACGCCGGTGCTGCTTTCGCCGAGCATGAACAGCGTGATGTGGCATCAGCCGGCGACCCAGCGCAACATCGCGACGCTCAGGGCCGACGGCTTCCGGATCATCGAGCCGGCCGAGGGCTGGCAGGCTTGCAGGACGGTCGGGCCGGGGCGAATGCCCGAGGCGGAGGAGTTGGTGGAAGAGGTGAGGCGGGTGGTGGGGTAGGGGCGGCGTCACGACGGCGGGCCGGTCAGCGTCCTTCGAAGCGAGTTGAAGATTCCGCACGTCGCGGCGGCCTGATGGGCACACCGGGTCCCGTATCCGCACCCATCACACCCTGACCTCACTGCCCCCCAGCCCCTTGAGCGCCTCGGCATATTGCTCACGCAGCGGCTCGACGACCTCCCGCACGAACCGCTCGGTCTGCTCGACGCTTCGGCCGATGTACTTCATCGGGTCCAGCACGCCGTCCCAGTCCAGTTCGGCGGACAGCGGCCCGCCGCGGGCTGCGCTCCAGAAGTGCTTGTCGGCCTTGAGGCGTTCCAGCAGGTCGTTGTCGTGGCCCTCCTGCTTGACGCGCAGGCCCGCGGCCTGGGCATGGGCGCGGATGTGCTCGTGGTACTCCTGGCGGTCGCCGCCGAGTTTCACGCAGGCCATGAGAATGTTCTCGGTGGCCATGAATGGCAACTCGGCCATGAGGTTCTTACGCACCATCGCCTCGTGGACGACCAGGCCAGATGCGACGTTGTGCATCAGGTCCAGCGCGCCATCGAGCGCGAGGAAGGCCTCGGGCAGCGAGAGGCGGCGATTGCTGCTGTCATCCAGCGTGCGCTCCAGCCACTGCGTCGCGGCGGTGTCATACGCGTTGCCCACCAGGTTCATCACAAACCGCGTCAGCCCGCAGATCCGCTCGCACCGCATCGGGTTGCGCTTGTACGGCATGGCGCTGGAGCCGATCTGCTTGTCCTCGAAGGGCTCTTCGATCTCCTTGCGGTTGCAGAGCAGACGGACATCGGTGGCGATTTTGTGGAGGACGGAGGCCGTCGATGCGAGATTGGCCAAGATGACGGTATCTTGAACGCGTGGGTATGTTTGCCCGACAATCTCAAAGTCTCGATCAAGTAGCTTGTCAGAAACAAAGTTCACGAAGGCTGTTCCGTCGAGACGGTCGACTCGCGAACCATCGCCGTCGCACAACGCGAGAAAAGAAGCTTGGGTGCCAGTAGCCCCCTTGAACCCCCGCATGCGCATCGATACGCAGGTTCCTCCAATCAGATCAAAGCAAAGCCACGCGTCGTGAGCCCAGAGCGCAGAGCGTCGGCCAACCGTCAC
>JAJTDF010000068.1 GCA_021294835.1 Planctomycetaceae bacterium | reverse complement strand
GGAAGGCGCGCAACTCGGTACCGAGCCACTTTCCAACCGCTGTGGAACCATCACCGCTTAGCGCATAGCCAACGCCGGACTGGCCAAACAACTGCTGGTATCCTGAATCGGCGCGCCACCGTGCGGGTGACTCGCGATTACCGTAGAAGATTGGCCCCAAGGCGGTGCTGAGATCGGCGGAGAACGCATCTGCCGCGAAGAAAGGCAGTGTTTGAGAAACGACCGTTTGCCCTTCTGAAGCGACGTTGAAACGCACGAGCCGCCCGCCCACGTCTTGGAAGAGCATGGCTGAGCCGTCTGGGCTCACGCCGAAGGAGCGCGAACGCTCGCCGAAGGACGAAAAGGACTGCTGAGCGCTGGCCGCGGATGCGAGCCCCACACCCAGCAGCAGACCTGACGCGACGACCCCGACTCCTGCGCGTGCCATGGGCAGAGTGTACCGCGCGGCGGATCCGGTACTAGCCGTTGGGTGGGAAAAGGGCGAGAGGGCTGCGCGAAATCGCCGGGTCGGGTGGTGAACCTTCGCAAGCGGTTCGCTGTGCGGACGGGTGGAAGGTCGGCCGGCGGCCGACTGGAGCGCGTTTGCTCAGCGTTCGCCCGCGGCGTCCTTGGTGTGGGGGTCGGCGGCGATGGGGTCGTTGGTGACGATGACCTCGACGCGCTGGTTGGTGCGGTGGGCGGCGGAGTCGAAGGCCAGGGGCTGGCGGCGATCCGAGTCGCCGGCGGCGGAGAGGCGCATCTGGTTCCACTTGATGCCCTGCTCGGCGAGGAAGGCGGCGACGGCCATGGCGCGCTCGTAACTGAGGCGCATGGCCTTCTCGGTGTCATTGCGAGCTTCCACCGAGGAGCAGTGGCCCCGGACGTCGACGATCCAGCGCTGGCCCCGCAGGCGGCCGGCGGCGGAGATGAGGATCTCTTTGTCGTCGGAGGAGAGCAGGGTGTCGTCCTGCTCGAAGGTGATGGTGGCGGTGATCTGGGCGTAGCCGGTGGGTCGCGGGGCCTGGACGTTCTGGTTCTCGCCCTTGACGCCGTCGTCCTGGCCTTCGCCCTTTTGGAGCTTCTCCTTCATGCGTTTCTGGAGGGGAAGGTCCTTGGGGTCGGTGCTGTTGAGGCTGACGGGGTTTCCGAAGGCCTCGCGGAGGGAGATCATGGCATCGAGGACGCCGGCGGGAGCGGCGGTCTTCTCCTCCGGCGTGGTGGGGCCTTTGGCCTTTTCGCCGACGTTCATGGCGAACATGATGACGAACATGCCCATCTGGAGCAGGGCGTTGTCGGCGAAGGAGATCATCCACTCGGGGACGCCCTCTTCGTGTTCTTCATGGCCTCCGTGCCCGTGGCCGCCGTGCTTTTTGTGTCCGCCCTTGCCGTGGTCGTCGTGGCCGCCGTGTTCGCCGCCGCCTTCGGCCTGACCGCCCTGGGCTTGTCCGTGTTCCTGGTGCTCGGCCATGGTGTGCTCGCTGCGAAGGCGGTTGCTGCGGGAAGCTCAGGGGATCAGGCGGCCTTGAGGAACGGTGCGCGGCTGGGCGTGGGGATGAAGGCGAGCATGCGGTCAAGGGTGACGCGGGGGTTGTCGCCGGCCTGGATGGAGAGGATGCCCTGGAGGACCATCTCGCGGGTGAGGATCTCTTCGGCGGAGCGCATGGCGAGCTTGTCGCCCATGGGGCCGGCGATGCAGTTGGCCATGACGGTGCCGTACATGGTGGCGACGACGGCGACGGCGAGCATCTTGCCCATGATCTCGATGGAGCCGCCGAGGGCGGAGAACATGCCGATCTGGCCGATGAGCGTCGCGGTGAGGGCGATGCCGGGTCCGTAGACCTTGATGAGGTCGAAGAACTTCTTGCCGGCCTTGTGGCGGTCCTGCATGGCCAGCACTTCCAGCCGCAGCGTGGCCTCGATGGCGTCGGGGGCGACGCCGTCGATGGCCATCTTCAGGCCGGACATGAGGAAGGGGTCGTCAAGCTTGGCGACCTCGGCCTCCAGCGAGAGGATGCCTTCGCGGCGGGCCTTGTCGGAGAGGACCTGCATCTGCTTGATGGTGTCGGGGAGGCTCTTGCCTTTGTGGAAGAAGTAGACCTTGGTGAAGCCGATGGCGTTCTTGATGCGCTCCATGGGCATGGCCATGAGGATGACGGCGATGGTGCCGCCGACGACCATGATGGCGCCCTTCTCGGACCAGAGCATCTTGAGGTTGCCGGCGGTCGCCATCCAGAAGACGACAAAGCAACAGACGAACATCAGGATGGAGCCGATGAGGCTGGACTTGTCCACGGGTCTCGCTCGCTGCTGGGGGTGCGTGCTCTGTGCAACCGGGGCACGGCGGGGCCGTGAGACGGTTGCCGGGCCGCGGCGCCCGATGTGTAGTGGATCGGCAGCGAGCCGCCCGGGCTTGCGGTGGGTGCGAGGGACGGGTGGACGGGCTTGGGCAAAGCGCGCGGCCTGAGCGGACGGGGGCGACTGCCCCCGGCCGATAAGCGGGATCAGGCCGATGGATGAGGTGTTGCGCCGACGACTGCGGGGCGCGGGATGAGGGGTTCGGGCGGGTGGCGGTTGGTCCGCGGGGCGGCGTCAGGCCGCCTTGCGTGTGGGGACGGCTCCGGTGTGTTCGCCGGAGGGGAAGTGGACGTATTCAGGGAGGGTGGCCTGCTCGTCCTCGTGCAGGAGGCAGGCGGCCAGCGGGGTGGGAGCGGAGGCTGGGGCGGCCTGGCTGGGGGCGGGGGCTGGGGCGGCGGCAAGCCTGTCGGACTGGCCGCAGCCACTGCGGCTGCCGGCGGCGGTATAGGCGAACAAAGCACCAAGGTGACCAAAGCTTTTCATAACGAGCACTCCTGCGCCAAGTTCCTGACCGCTCAGCACGGGCCGGAGCGGTGTGATCTGACAGAGGAAAGGTGCGATTGGCGGGTGTCGGGTGCCAGCGGGGAGGTGAGCGGGGGAGTGGGACGTGCGGGGCTATGCGGTTGGTGGGGGAACGGGGGGAGAAGAAGGGGGCGGTAAAGCGCCGGGCGGGTCCGGGAAGTGCGGGGTCGGGGGTTTGTCAGGTCGGCGGAGGGACCTGAAGAAGGATCGCAGGAGGTCGGCGGACTGGTCGGCGAGCACGCCGGGGATGGGGGTGACGCGGTGATTGAGTCGGGGGTCGGTGGTGAGGGTGAACAGGGAGCCGGCGGCGCCGGCTTTGGGATCCGGTGCGGCGAAGACGAGGCGAGCGAGTCGGGCGTTGACGATCAGGCCTGCGCACATGGGGCAGGGCTCGAGGGTGACGGCCAGGGCGCAGTGGTTGAGGCGCCAGTCGCCGATGGCCTGGCAGGCGGCGGTGATGGCGAGAAACTCGGCATGGGCGGCGGGGTTGTTGTCGATCTCGCGGCGGTTGAAGCCTTCGCCGAGGATGCGGCCGGAGGCGAGTTCCCAGACGACGGCGCCGACGGGGACTTCGCCAAGGTCGGCGGCCTGACGGGCGAGGTGCAGGGCGCGGGCCATCATGGCCAAGTCGGTGTCGGTGGGTGTGGTGGGTGTGGGGGGTGTGGTTGGAGCAGGAGTGTCGGGCACAGCGGGAGATGGTACTGGCGGTGGAGGGGACTGGCGGTACGATCGTGCATGTCTGTTGATCCGAAGATGGGGCGGGCGACCGCCGGACTTGCCGACCAGCCCGATGCGTTGCGTGGCGCGTGCACGTTTGCGAACCTGACGCTGCCGGAGCCGCTGCCGGCCGAGCCGATGGGTCTGGTGATGGAGTGGATCAATCTGGCGGGGACGAGCAAGACGCAGCCGAACCCGAATGCGATGACGCTGGCGACGGTGGACGGGCAGGGTCGGCCGTCGGCGCGGATTGTGCTGTGCCGGAAGATCGACGCGGCGCGGGGCGTGTTTGTGTTCTATACCAACTACGACTCGCGCAAGGGGCTGGAGGCGGAGGGTGCGGGGGGGGGTGCGGGGGGCGGGCATGTGGCGCTGGTGTTCCACTGGGACCATCTGGACCGGCAGATCCGCATTGAGGGGCGGGTGACGCGGAGCCCGGAGGCGGAGAGCGACGCGTACTTCGCGACGCGGCCGGCGCTGAGCCGTGTGGCGGCGTGGGCGAGTGACCAGAGCCGGCCGCTGGCCAGCCGGGCGCAGTTGCTGGAGCAGAACCGGGCGGCGGAGGCGCGGTTCGGGGTGGTGCGGCGTGGGGAGCAGGACAGCGAGGTGGAGGTGCCGCCGGGGCTGGTGGTGCCCAGGCCGGGCAACTGGGGCGGGTTTCGGGTGTGGGCGGAGCACGTGGAGTTGTGGCTGGGGCACTCCACGCGGCTGCATGACCGGGCGCGGTGGAGCCGGGCGTTGACGGCGAGCGAGGTGGACGGGGCGGCGGGATATGCGGGCGGGGGGTGGACGTGCACGCGGCTGCAGCCGTGAGGGAGGGGCGGGGGTGCACGGTCGCATGAGGCAAGCGGGTGGCGTGTGAACGACAACGCCCGCCCCGGGCCGGCTGCGGCCCGTACAGGGCACAGCGGGCGGCGGGGCGGGCGTGGGGAGGAGAGGGCGCGGTGAGGTGAAGATGCAGGGGTTTCAGCGGGCCATCGTGTTGCTGCGCTGAGCGGCGTTGATGCTGTCATCAGCGGGGAGCATGGCCAGCGCCTGATCGAGGCCTCGGCGGAGGACCCAGGCGCGTTCGACGGGGTCGGTCTGCTCGGCGGCCTGGGTGCGGGCGGTGCGGAGGGCCTTGGAGACGGAGGAGGGCGTCTGGTCAGCGGTGATGATGCTTCTGGCGGCGAGGTCGTAGAGGGTGGCGCAGGCTTCGGGATTGCCGTTGTTGAACAGCGGCACGCCCTGAGCGATGGCGCGTTCGATGACGGCGCGGGCGCTGTCGTCGCCGGCGGCCCAGCCGGCCATCTGCAGGCTGCCGGGGGAGAAGCCCTCGGGGAGCAGGACGCGGTCGATGACGTGGATGACGGCGTTGGCGGCCTCGACGTCGCGAGCGATGACGTTGGCGTTGTTGGCGGTCAGGCGTCCGTTCTGGATGGCGAAGGAGACGCTCTGGCCGTTGAGGGTTGGGGCGGAGCCGGCGGCGAGGGCGGTGTCGGCGTAGGCGCGGCCGGAGAGGACGTGGAGCTTGAGAATGGAGGCGAGCTGGTCGCGGTTTTCAGGCTTGAGCAGGGCGGTCAGGACGGGCTTGGGGAGGGCGGCGAAGGCGGCGTCGGTGGGCATGAGGATGGTGAAGGGGCCCCCGGTGGTGAGGGTTTCGGCCAGTCCTGCGGCCTGCACGGCCTTGACCAGGGTGGAGCCGGAGTTGGCGCGGGCAAGTTCGACGATGGAGCGGGTCTCGGGGGTGAGGACCTTGCCGACCACGTGGATGACGCCGTTGGTGGCGGGGATGTCGTTGGCGACGACCTCGACGTGGTCCACCAGGAGCTGGCCGGAGGAGGTGCGGACCTCGAGGCGCTGGCCGCCCAGGGTGGGGGCGGAGCGGAGGTTGAAGGCCTCGGCGGCGGTGACGCGGCCGGGGACGACGTGGAACTTGAGGATGTCGGTGAGGCGGTCGCGGTTTTCGGGCTTGAGCAGATCGTCAATGGTGCGCTTGCCCAGGGCGGCGAAGGCCTCGTCGGTGGGGGCGAAGACGGTGAAGGGGCCGGGGCCGGTGAGGTCATCGGCAAGGCCGGCGGCCTGAGCGGCGGCAAGCAGGGTGGTGAACGACCCGGCCTGCTGGGCGACCTGGACGATGTTGCCGCCGGCGGCCTGACCGGCGGGGCCGGCTTCACTGGTGCCGGCATTGGCCAGCAGGGTGCCGGTCCGGAGGGTCATCAGGCCGGCGGCGGCGGTGACGCCGACGGTCAGGGAGGACACAAGCGCGAAGACAGAGAATCCACGGTGGCGGCGGATCATGGCAGAACTCCTGAGAAAGACGGAAGATGTGGGCCCCGCAGGCCGGGCGTGACTCCGGCCGTCGTGGGCCGCGGGTCTGGGACGCCTTCGTCGGGGACGCGGACCGCTTCGGATTTTGGGTCAGGGCGGATTCGGGCGGAGGCACAGATTCGGATGTCGGGTGTCGGCGTGTGGGGGGAGGCGGGGGTTGAGCGGGGGTTGAGCGGGGGTTGAGCCTTTGGGCGTGGACAGATTTCTATGAATTTCCCTTGGGTGGCAATGGGCGGGGTGCATCCAGCGGTCGCTACACTGCGAAGCGGGCGGCGGAATGTCACAGAGGATTTGATGGCCGAGCGAACGCTTCTCCAGCGCGTGGCAACGGGCGATGCAGAGGCGGTGCGCCTGTGTATTGAGGCCTTCGGACCCTTGGTGCAATTGCTGTGCCGCCGTCTGCTCGCCGACAAGCGCGAGGTTGAAGACGCGAGCCAGGAGATTTTCTTGGAGATCTGGCGTCTATCCAGCAAGTACGACCCGGCCATCGCCTCTGAGCGGGCCTTTGTGGCGATGATCGCCCGCCGAAGGCTGATCGACAAGCTGCGGGCGAGGAAGGTGTCTGTGCGGGCGGGTGCTGATGACGGCATGGCCGCGATGGCGGCGTCGTCGGAAGCGACGGCGGGTGAGCGGCTGGCCCGGGCGGAGGGGGCGGATCTGGACGCGGCCCGTGCCGCGGAGGCGATGGCGCTGCTGCGTCCGGAGCAGCAGCAGATGCTTCGGATGTCGATCGGTCTGGGGTGGTCTCACCAGCGGATCGCCGACCACCTCAATGCGCCTTTGGGCACGGTGAAGACGACGCTTCGTCGCGGGCTCTTGCGGCTTCGAGAAGCGCTTTCGGGCAAGCCGCTGTCGGACATGGACGCTGAGGGCGAGGGCGATTCGGCGTCGACGGTGATGTCCGCCCGGGAAAGGGGGTTGGCCCCATGAAGCCGTGCGTGCGTCTGTTTCCGGAGTCCGGTGCGGCCGGGGCGTGGCCGGCGGAAGATCGGCTGGCCGACCTTCTGGTGGCCGAGGCCACCGAGGGGCTTTCGCCCGCCGAGCAGGCCGAACTTGAGCACCTGCTTCGCAACGCGGAGGCGGCGGGGCCAGCGGGCGTTGAATCGCCGGGTTCATCGCGCGGCCGGGACGGCATTGCGCTGGCGGCGGCATCGGCGAATCTGGCGATGGTTCATGGTGAGGAAGCCTCGCTGGACCCGTCGCTTCGGGACAAACTGCTGGCGGGGGCGGCGGGGTATTTCGCGGGCACGCGGAGCGTTGAAGTCGCCGGGCGGATCGGACCGCGGGGCGGCGCAGCCGGGGCGTGGGCGGGTCGCGTCGGCTGGGCGTGGCTTGCCGCGGCGGCTGCGGTTGTTCTGGCGGTGACGGGCTGGCTGTCGGTGGTGGCGGTGGCCGACCGGGGTGGCTCCGTGGCGGTGGCTCAGACGGCCGAGGAGATGCGGGCGGCGGTTCTGGCGTCTGAAGACGCGGAGCGGCGGCCGTGGAAGGGCCTGGTGGACGGGTACACGCAGGTCAGCGGCGAGGTGGTGTGGAGCCGCAGCAAGCAGCAGGGCGTGATGGTTCTGCGGGGCCTCCCGGCGAATGCGCCGAACCGTTCGCAGTATCAGTTGTGGGTGGTGGATCCGGTGCGTGCGGAGCAGCCTGTGGACGGCGGGGTGTTTGATGTGACGGCGGCGGGGGAGGTGCTGGTGCCGTTCACGCCGAAGCTGCCAGTGGACAGGGTGGCGGTGTTTGCGATCACGTCGGAGAAGCCGGGCGGCGTGGTGGTGAGCCGGGGTCCGCTGCTGGTGGTGGCCGGGGGATGAGCGGGGGGACGCCGGGAACGAGGCAGACAGTCGGGCGGGTGCTGGTGCCTTTGGCGGCGGCGGCGGCGGTGATTGGTCCGGCGGTGGGGCCGGCGCTGGGGCTGCGGGCATCGGTGGCGGAGGTGTTTCTCAGTCGCGGGGACCCGCTGGTTCCGCCGGGGTGGGCGTTTGCGATTTGGGGGCCGCTGTATGCGGGGTGTGTGGCGGCGGGGGCGTGGGTGGGCCTGGGCCGCGGGAAGGCGTGCGGAGCGGCATGGTGGCCGATGGCGGGGGCGCTGGTGTGCGTGGGCGGGTGGCCGGCGGCGGCGCAGGCGGGGGTGGTGTGGGCGACGGTGGTGGTGATTCTGGGGGCGGTGGCGTGCGCGTGGATGGCGACGCAGCGGCTGGCGGCGGCCCAGCGCAGCGTGGAGGCTGCGCGGCTTGATGGGTGGTTGCTGCTGTATCCGATGGCGGGGCTGGCGGGATGGCTGACGGTGGCGAGCGGGGTGAACGTGCATGCGTGGGCGCGGCAGCTGGGGGTGGCGAATGCCGCAGGCTGGGTGCAGGGGGTGACGGCGGGGGTGGTGCTGCTGGGTGTGGCGGTGGCGGTGGCGGCGATGTGGCGCGGGCTGCGGGGCGGTCCGGGGGTACGGAGTTTCAGCCTGCCGGTGGTGTGGGGGCTTGGTGCGGTGGCGGTGGGGCGGATGGGCGCTGGCGAGCCGGCGGGCGGGTGGTCGGGTCTGGCGGTGCTGGCCGGGGGCCTGGCGGCGGCGACGGCGGCGGGTGCGGCGGCGGTGCGGTGGTGGGGCGGGCTTGGGGAGGCGTTGGCGGGTGATGGGGCGGGGGACGAGCATCCGCAGAGCACTGCGCGGGGGCTGGTGCTGTTTGACGGCGGGTGCGGTTTGTGCCATGCCAGCGTGCGGGTGCTGCTGCGGCTGGACCGACGGGGGGGCCTGGTGTTCGCGCCGCTGGAAGGTGTGACCAGTCGGTCGATGCTGGATGAGGCGGAGCGGGCGGGTTTGCCGGACAGTTTGATCTATGTGCCGCTGAGCGGGGGCCGCCGGACGGGCGAAGTTCAACTGCGGTCCGGAGCGGTTGCGGCGGCGTTGCGTGCGGGTGGCGGCGCGGGGGGCGTGGCGGGTGCGGCGCTGGGGGCGCTGCCTCGGGGGATGTGCGACCGGGTGTATGACGTGGTGGCGCGGGTGCGGCGGCGGGTGATGGCGGCGCCGAAGGGTGCGTGCCCGCTGGTGCCGGGGCGGGTTCGGAGGCGGATGCTGCCGTGAGGGCGTGCGGGGCGGGTGCGGGGAGCCAAGCATTGCGGATGCTGAACATGGGCGAGTTGCGGCGGCGTTGGGCGGCGGCGGGAGTGGCGGCGGTCATGGCGGCGGCCCTGACGGGGGCGGGAGCGGCGGCGGCCAGAGCGATGGCTCCGGGGCCGGTTCCGGGGCTGGTTCCGGCGACGGTGGGGAGGGAGGGGCCGGGCGGGGATGTGTCGGGGAAGGCGGGTGCGACACAGCCGGCGCGGGCGATTCTGGAGCGGGCGGTGGTGATCGGGGCGAGCGTCTCGGACGGCTTTATGACGTCGGTGAGGGTGAAACTGCCGGCGGAGGGCGGTGAGGCGGAGAAGCAGGTTGAGCGGCGGGTGGCGGCAAAGATGGCCAACGTGCTGCGTGCGGCGGCGGCGCCGGCGGATGAACAAGCCGAGGTGAAGGGGCCTGAGAGCTTGGCGACGGGTGCGTTTTTCAGCGCTGCGGACCGCATCGCCGAGCGGCAGGTGAACGAGGCGCTGGCGGCCAAGCCGGAGGTGGTGTTCGCGGTCGATTACCTGTTCTGGCACGCGTACGGCGTGATGCCGGAGGAGGAGCGTGCGGCGATGTTTGACCGCGGGCTGCAGCGGGTGGAGCGGATGCTGGCGGCGGGTGCGACGGTGGTGATCGGCGATGTGCCGAACATGTCGCATGCGGCGCCGGGGATGCTCAGCCCGCCGCAGGTGCCCAGCGCCGAGATGCACAGGCAACTGAACGCCAGGCTGGCCGAGTGGGCCAAGGGTCGACGGGGCGTGCATGTGCTTGGGCTGGCGGAACTGGTGCGGGCGGCTCGGGCGGGCGAAGCGGTGACGATGGGCGGGCGGCTGTATGGGCCGGCGGAGGCGGCGAAACTGCTGCAGCGGGACGGACTTCACGCGACGGGGGCCGGGCTGACCGCCTTGGCGCAGGAGGCACTGGCGACGCTGGAGGCGGCCGGCGTGGTGGCGGCGGGATCGTGGGAGCGTGACCCGGAGAAGGTGCTGGCGGCGCTGCGGCCGATGCCCCGGGCGGCGCGCCCGGCGGGCGGGCCGGGGGCGCCGGCGGCACCGAAGAGCGAACCCCGGTAGATTGGCCGGCGGGCGGGGTGCGGCGTCAGACGCGGAAGCGAAGGACCTGTTCTTGCAGCCTGGCGGCACGCTCGGTGAGTGAGGCGGTGACGCCTGAGATGGCCTGGGATCCCGCCGCCAGATGGGTGGAGGTCTGGCTGATGGCCGAGATGGACTGGGCGATGGTGCGGGTGGCGGCGGACTGCTGGGTGACGGCGTCGGCGATGGCGCGGACGCGTTCGGTGACCTGGTCGGAAGCGGTGACCAGGCTGCCGATGGTCTGTCCGGCCTTGGCCGCCTGCTGCATGCCGCCTTCGACCTGGCGTGACGAGCCGGTGACCTGCTCAACGGCGCCGGCGGTGTCGGTCTGAATCTCGCGGATGGAGCCGGCGATCTCGCTGGTGGCGCCGGTGGTTCGCTCGGCGAGCTTGCGGACCTCGTCGGCGACGACGGCGAAGCCGCGGCCATGTTCGCCGGCTCGGGCGGCCTCGATGGCGGCGTTGAGCGCGAGGAGGTTGGTCTGCTCGGCGATGTCGTTGATGACGGCGATGACGCGGCCGATCTGTTCGCCCTTGCGGCCCAGGGCGCTGATGGTCTCTGCGGAGCGGGCGACCTCGGCGGCGATGGTGCGCATCTGCTCGATGTTGCCGGAGACCACGCTGCCGCCCTCGCGGGCGTGACGGCCGGATTCGGCGGCGCTCTCGGCGGCGGCGTCGGCCTTGGTGCTGGTCGCCTCGGCGCAGCGGCTGATCTGCTCAGCGGCGACGTTGGCCTGCTGCGCCTCGGAGTTCTGGTTCTGGAGGACCTGCGTCATGGTGCCGGTGGCGTCCTCGATCTGCTTGAGCCCGGCGGCGACCTCGTCGGAGAGGGTGCGGACGCCGCCGATGAGTTCGGCGAGGGCTTGGGTGGTGCGGCCCAGATCGGTCTCCAGGCGACCGAACTCGTCACGCCCGGCCTTGACTTCGACGGCGACGCGACGCAGGTCTCCGGCGGCGACGGTGCGGAGCTGCTCGGCCAGGCGGCCCATGGAGCGGTTCATGCGGGGCACCAGCCAGAAGGTGGCGCCCACCGCGACCAGCAGGCCGATGAGGTTGACAGCCTGGCCGACGCCGTAGGTGCGGTTCGCCTGTGCGGCGATGGCGGTCCGCTCGGCGTCCAGACGGGTGTTCAGGTGCTGCACGAGGCTGCCGGCCAGGTCGCCGAGCTTGCGTCCGCTGGGCGGGCACTGGTTGAAGATCACGTCGAAGCGCTGGGCGATGGTGGAATTCAGCACGTCGGCACGCTCGGCGATGAAGGCGGCGGCGGCCTTGGCGGCCGGCATGTTCCCCAGCGCGTCGACGGCGCTGCGCAGCTCGGCGGTGATGGTCGCCAGCGAGCGGGCATCGGCCGGGTCGGAGGAGGCGACAACCCGCGCCGCAGCGGTCTCCAGGCGGGCGGTCTTGGCGGCGGCCTCGGCGGCGGCGGGCGTGCCCGAGGACGCCAGGAGCTGCCGCAGGCGGGCCAGAGCGGGCGTGAGCTGGCCGTTGAAGATGGCGTTGCGCTCGTCGGTGAGCTTGACGGCGGTGGTGATCACGCGGCCGTAGTCGCCCAGGGCGGCGGAGATGTCGGCGAGCTGGCGACTCGACTTGTCGTCGGTGAGGACCTTCTCGGCGCGGGCCAGCACCTGCGATGCGGGCACATAGGTGTCGAGGAACTCGATGACGTTCTCGTCTTTCTGGAAGATCAGGAAGCCGCGGGCTGCGATCCGGGCGTCCAGGGCGTAGCGGTCAAAGCGGTTGACCAGCAGGCTCTGGGCGCGCAACTGCTCGAGGCGGTGCTCGGCCAGGTCCCGTGTGCGGTTGTCCCACGCCCACACCGCTGCGATGCCGGCCATCAATGCCACCATGCTGCCAAGGGCGAGCGCCATGGAGCCGGCCATGGTCAGGGCCGGGCCTTCGGGGGTGCGGCAGAGCCGCCAGCCGATCACCAGCGTGCCGAGCAGGGCGAGAATGGTCACGCCGATGCTGATCGGCAGCTTGATGGTCATTTCGGGCGGGGGCTGGTCGAGCACGGCGACGGCGGAGAGGTCGGCCGACTTGGTGGCGGCGCCGGGGCGGGTGGGCAGGGTGAGCGGGGGCGGAACGAAGCTCTCATCCGAGATCATCAGGCCGGCAGAGCCCCCGGTCCCGGCGGCGGCGGCGGCGAGGGTCGGCAGCGGCCCCGATGCGGCGAACGCCGGGGCAACCAGGCCCGACCCCAGGCCGGCCAACAACGCCGCGAGGACCATGACCACCTGAGCGACAACCTGCCGAAGCATGTGCATGGGAGACTTCCTGATCGAGTCTGGGCAATATCCAAACGCACAACGAACAAAGCGGAACGCCGTTTGCCACTAAACGGGTGTTCATCAGAGCCATCGGCACAATGCCCCATCGGCTTGATCCACGGGTGGTCATTGTGCCGAGATTGGCCGACGACAGGGTGGCGAATGAGTCGAATGTGATCGGTGTTTGTTGGCAATTGCAGGGTGAGTGACCGCCACTCTGCGGGCGATTTGGTGTTCGAAAGGGGGCGGTGGCGGGGTGAGATTGGCGGCTGCGTCGGGTGTCAAGGAGACTGATTGCGATCCCCTGAATTGGGGTTTAGAGAGCGTGCTTTGGTCGAGGGCGGCGTGGCCGAGGCGGAGGAGGAGGCCGGTGGGCAGGGGGTGCTGGCTGAGCGAGGAGCGGGGTGATGGCGTGCAGCTTCAGGCACTTGCAACGCCCCACCGGGGGAAAAGGTACGTATTTTGATAGGTTTCGGTGGTGTGGAGGAGGAGGGGTTGCCGCTTTGGCCATGGGGGGATCGGTGCGATAGAATCGAGGCCCCGCCCCGCGAGGTGAGCGTCCGCACGTCGGGCGTTTGCAGCGTTGCCGGGCAGCCACCCGCACCCCCTTTGCCCCCCACCCCGTGTCGGCCTGCGCCGGCAGGCGAACCGGAGAACCGACCATGAAGAGCGAAATTCATCCCAACTATTACAACTGCAAGGTCTTCCACAACGGCGTGCACGTGATGACCGTGGGCGCGACGCAGCCGGAGATCCATGTCGAAGTGTGGTCGGGCTCGCACCCGTTCTTCACCGGCAAGCAGCAGTTCGTGGACTCCGCCGGTCGCGTGGAGAAGTTCAACAAGAAGTTCGCCGGCAACTACTTCAAGAAGGAAGGCAAGAAGGCCGAGCCCGCCAAGGCCTGAGCCGGCAGCCTGCCGATTCTCGATTGACCACATTTGGATTGCCCCCCCCAGCACCGACGGCCTCGGGCGGCGCGGGGGGGGGGCGGGGGCGGGGGCGGGGGGGGGCGCGGCGGGGGGCTCAGCGGGCGGCGTGGGCGGCGCGGGCGATGACCTGGGCGATGACGGCGTTGCCCTGGGGCGTGAGGTGGATGGCGTCGCGGTAGGGCGTCTGGCCGGCGGCGATGGCGGCGCGGAGGTCGTCGTCGGCTTTGAACGTGGGGACGTTCAGTTCGGCCAGCGTGCGTTCCAAGTGGGGGCGGCCGGTCTCGGGCGGGCCGGCCAGTTCGCGGTCGAACGGGTGCAGCACGGCGGCGACGACGAGGCCCCGCTCGCGGAGCAGGGTGACCAGTTGGCGGAGTTCATCCAGCGACTGACGGCCGGCGGTTTCGGGCGGGTTGGCTTCGTCGAACGGCAGGGTGCCGGGGCCCCACCAGGGCTTGCCGAAGATGGCCGGGGCGTAGCGGGGCCCGTAGTTGCGCAGCACCTCGTGCAGGGCGCGGAAGGGCGGCACGGGCGCGGTGGCGGGGGTCTCGGGGCTGAGGGGCAGGTGCAGGCGGATGTCGCCGTAGTCCCAACTGTTGAGCACCAGCACGGCGCGGCCGGCACCCAGCGTGCCGAAGCGCTGCACCCAGGCGAGCTGGTTGCCGGGGCCCCAGGAGTTGCAACTGACGTTCAGCACGGTGGCGGGCGCGCCCGCCTGGGTGAGGCCGCGCTGCAGCAGGGCGCTGACGGTCTGGGTGTCGTCGGTCTGGTTGCCGCCGTGGATGACGCTGTCGCCGATGATCAGCAGGCGCTGCTCGCCGGGGGCGGGTGAGGGGGCGACCTCGGGGCCCCGCATGTGCATGGCGTTGATGGAGATGGTGTTGCCAAAGCGGCGGTAGCGACCGGGGAGCATGACGTACTCAAGCTCGGGGTCGGTGCGGAACAGGGGCGGGTCGCCCAGCCCCAAGCGCAGGCGCAGCACGGCCTCGGCGATGACGGCACCCAGCAGGGGCAGGCCGATCGCGAGGCTGGCGGCGGTGAGGATCATGCGGCGGCGGGTCATCAACAACAAAGCCGTCTCCGGCGGCGGAGACGGCCTTTGGGTTCAGGCGGGGAAGCGGGCGGATTACGGGAAGATGCCGCGGACCTCGTAGGCCTGCTTGAGGCGTTCAAGGGCGGCGATGTAGGCGGCGGTGCGGAGGTCGCACTTGTACTTTTCGCGTGCGGCGCGGGTCTTCTGGGCGGCGCGGACCATGTGCTTGTTGAGTTCCGCGTCGACCTTCTCCAGGTCCCATGATTGGAAGGTCTTGTTCTGGACCCACTCGAAGTAGGACACGGTGACCCCGCCGGCGTTGCAGAGGATGGCAGGGAGGATCTCGATGCCGCGGGAGGCGAGGACCCGTTCACCGGCGGGGGTGGTGGGGGCGTTGGCGCCTTCGGCGACCACCTTGCAGTTGAGCATCTTGGCCTCGGGCTCCTGGATCATCTGCTCGAGGGCGGCGGGGATGAACACGTCGACGCGGTGCTTGTAGAAATCGTCCTTGGAGCACTTGCTGGCCTTGGGGTAGCCGGCGACGCCGCCCTTGGCCTTGACGTATTCGGCCAGATCGTGGGCGTCGATGCCCTTGTCATTGATGATGAAGCCGGTGTGATCGGCGACGGCGGTCATCTTGGCGCCCTTGTCCTGGAAGATCTTGCCGCTCCAGGAGCCGACGTTGCCGAAGCCGAGCACCGAGAAGGTGCACTTTTCGGGCTTGAGTTTGAGTTCCGGGAGCATCTCGACGAGGGTGTCGACGACGCCCTGGCCGGTGGCCTTCTCGCGACCGAGCGAGCCGCCGTACTCGATCGGTTTGCCGGTGATGACGGCGGCGGGGTTGTCGCCGCCGATCTCGGAGAGGAACGAGAAGGTGTCGGCGATCCATGCCATGTGCTGGGAGTTGGAGCCGACGTCGGGGGCGGGGATGTCGTAATCGGGCCCGATGTTGTGGGCGATGGCGGTGGTGAAGCGGCGGACGATGCCCTCCATCTCGGACTTGGAGTGCTCGCGCGGGTTGACCTTGATGCCGCCCTTGCCGCCGCCGTAGGGCACGCCGACCAGCGAGCACTTCATGGTCATCAGGAAGGCGAGGGACTTGACGTCGTCCAGGTGCACATCATGGTGGAAGCGCAGGCCGCCCTTGTAGGGGCCCAGGGCGTTGTTGTGCTGAACGCGGTAGCCCTTGAAGAGGCGGAACTTGCCGTCGTCCATCTGGACGGGGAAGTGGACCATGATCTCGTTCTTGGGCTGAGCGAGGATCAGGCGGAGGTAGTGGGGCAGGCCCATGACATCGGCGGCATGGAGCATGGTGCTGACGGTCTGGGTGTAGAGGTTGTTGGGATCCTCCGGCAGGCCGACCTCCTTGATGATGGAGTTGCCTTCGGGCGCCTTGGCGTGCGCGCCGTTCTTGGTCGCCGTGGTCTTGGGGCTCTTCTTGGCCGGGGCGGTGGTCATGGTGTCTGCCTTGTGGGAGAGATGATCAAGCACCAGTGCCGTCGCACCGGGCTGACCCGGGCTGCCCGGGTCGGGTGTCGTCCGCCGGCGGGGCCGACGGGCCCCGGGGTATCGGCCAGCGCGGGCGGGGCCATCCAGCGGCCTGCCCGTGCGGTCGGTTCTCGGGTGCGCAATATACCAACCCCGCACCCGAGGCGTGAGGTACCGCGTTCCATGTAAGCGGTTGCACGGATTTCACCCTTCGGGCCTTCATACCGTCGATTCATGGTGCTGTATTGCTGTAACGACTTGCTGTGGTCCACCCGCGTGAAGTCCACGGCGGATGCCATCGGGGTGCCGTGCCGCCCGGCTCGCAACCCCGAGATGCTCAAGGCGAGGCTGGCGGATTGCGACGTGAAGGCCCTGATCGTGGACATGGAAACCGGTCCGGCCGGGCTGGAACTGATCCACCTGCTGCGGGGCCCGGAGGCGGGCGAGAAGGCCCGGGCGGTGCGGATTGTGGTCTTCGGCCCGCATGTGGCGACCGAGGCGTTCGCGGCGGCCAAGCAGGCGGGGGCCGACACGCTGATGGCCAGGGGTGCGTTTAACCACCATTTGGGCAAGGTGTTACAGGAGTTGCACGTGGGCGGAGCGGTGGCCAGCGACCTGCACGACTGAGCGGTCTGTTTGGGATGTGGTAAGTGGGGTATCGGCCCTGCCGGGCGGGGTGGCCGGAAGGGTGGGCGATGGGTGCGCCGATGAACAGACGGTGGCGTCAAGCGCAGGCCAATTCGTGTGCAGGTGGGCGGCGGTGGGGGCGGTGGCGATTGCAGCCACGGCTTCGCCGGTGACGGCGCGGCAGGCTGCGACACCGGCAAGGGCATCCACGCCTGCCAGTCCATCGTCGTCGCCCGCTTCTGAGGCGGCTGCCAGCGGCATGCCGGCATCGGCGGGTTCCTCGGCCACGCCGGGTGGGGGCGGAGCGCGGCCCGGTGCAGATTCCCCGATCGGGTCTGAGGTGGCCGAACCGGCACCCGACTCGCCGACGGCGCCGCCTGCGGGGGCGGCGCGGCCCCGGGGCCGGGCGAGCGATGGGGTGATGGCGGTGCGCGATGATGACCCGACGGGGGCGGGCACGTCAACGGGCGGACAGCGACCGGCGGGGGCCGGTCGACTGGTGAAGGTGTTTGACTTTGAGGAGCGGGAGTTCAACGCGGAGCCGGTGCCCCGCGGGTGGGTCCGGGCGCAACATTCGCCTCCGGTGCGCGAGCGGCCGGGGTTTCCGATCTGGAACGCGGCGAAGTTTGACGACACGGTGGCGCGATCGGGTCGGACATCGGTGCTGCTGCCGGCATCGGGCGGAAGCACGTCGTTGCGGCTGGGTCCGACGGCGGCGGCGATTTTCCCGGATGCGGATCTTGAGGTGACGGCGTGGGTTCGGACGGCGGGGCTGTCGGGGGCGAGGGCGGTGCTGGCGGCACGGATGATGGACCAGCGGGGAGAGCCGATCGCGGGGACCGAGTCGCAGTCGCAGCCGATTTCGTCGCCGGGGGTGTGGAGCAAGGTGAGCGTGCGGATGCTCCCGTCGCCTTCGGAAGCGGCGTTCGTGCAGGTTGAACTGATGCTGCTGCAGGCGGAGCGGCTGCCGGGCGGTCGGCAGGGGTCTGGCGCGGCCATGGCCGCGCTGAACGGGGCGTTGGCGGACGGGAAGGTGTACGTGGAGGACTTGGAGGCGCAGGCGTGGTTTGATGATGTGTCGATCTTGCAGGTTCCTCGGGTATCGGTGTCGGTGACGGGTGGTGCGCTGGTGCTGGAGCCGGCCTCGCCGGAGCTGCGTCTGACGGTGCGTGACCTGACGGGCGAGAAGCTGTCGACCGAACTGCAGCTGAGGGATCTGGACGGCGTCGAGGTGGAGCGGCGGCAGTGGGAGATGAACGCGGGGGGCGGGCAGGTGGTGTTCAGTCCGGCATTGCCGAGGCTGGGGTGGTATCGCGCGGACGTGACGGTGACAGCGCCCTCCGGCCCGGTGGGCTCATCGTGGACGACGTTGTTGTGGGGGCCGGCGCTCACCGAAGCGCAGCAGCGGGCGGCGCTGGCGGGTCAGCCGATGAGCGGGCTGGCGATCCGGCTGGACAGTCTGGAGCGGTCGGCGACCAGACCGATCGCCGAACTGGCGGCGGCGTCGGGTGCGGGCCTGCTGACGGTGCCGATCTCGGCGTTCATCGAGCCGGAAGAGAGTCCGGGGTCCAAGGAGGGCATCGCGGCGTTTGACCGTCTGGTGAAGGTGTTGTCGGCGGCGCGGATGGACCTGCGGCTGGATCTGGATTCGGTGCCGCCGGCGCTGGCTGCGGGGCTGCGGATCGCGGCGGATCATCCGGTGGCACTGGGGGACAAAGCCCCGGCGCTCTGGGGTTCCTGGCTGTCGCCGCTTCTGGATGCAGTCGGTCAGCGGGCGATTGCGTGGACGGTGGGGCGGCGGCCGGTGGACGGGACGCTGCCGGCGATGCCGTCTGCGGCCGGGGCGGCGTCGACGGTCGCAGCGACAGCCGGAGCGCCGGCTCCGTCGGCGCCGGCGAGCGCCGTGGCGAAGCTGGCCGGGTTGCGGGCCGGGCTTTCGCGGCTCACGGCGGCGCCGAGTTTTCACGAATTGTGGCGGAGTGAATGGGGGCCGCCGCTTTCCGGGCCGGATGCTCCGGAGTATTCCGGCGTGGAGGTGGCGTTGCCGATCGGGCTGCCTCCGGCGGCGTTGTCGGGCGTCGCAGCGGGGATGCCGGCGCTGCCGGGGATGCTGCTGTTGGAGAGCGTTGATCCGCAGACATTCGGGCAGCGGGAGGCGTTGGCCGACTTCATGCAGCGTGCGGTGTATGTGCTGGCGGGGGCGTCGAACGGTGCGGGCGGGACGCCTTCGCTGCTGCCCGGCGGGGTTCGGCCGGGCGTGTGGCTTGGCGTGCTGCCGCCATGGGAGCGGGTGTCGGGGAGCCTGCAGCAAGGGGACAGCTTCGTGCCCGGCGCCAGGATGGCGGGCATGCGGGCGCTTGCGCGGCACCTGGCGGACCGGCGGGTGGCCGACGAGCTGCCCATCGGCGAGGGGCTGCGGGCGTTTGTGTTGGACTCGGCGGTGTCGAGCATGGGTGGCGGCAACGGGAACGGGAACTCGGCGCTGGTGGCGTGGAACGAGCGGGCGGGGCCGGGGGCGGAGCTGGTGGGGTATCTGGGGCGGGAGCGGGTGAAGGTGGTGGACGTTTTCGGCAACGCGCGGGAGGCGCTCGCGGATGCGCAAGGGCTGTTCCGGATTCCGCTGAACGATCTGCCGGTGTTCATCGAGGGTGTGGAGGCGAATCTGGGGCGGTTTGTGGCGAGCTTCGCGGTAACGCCGCCGTTCATTCCGGCGGTGGCGACAGTGCACGAACGGGAGGTGACGCTGGCCAACCCGTTCCCGTACCGCATCAGCGGCACGGTGCAGCTGCTGGGCGAGCCGAGCCGTCGGAGCCGCTGGACGATTCAGCCGACGACGCCGATCGCGTTTTCGATCAGCCCGGGTGAGACGCATCGCTTCCCGTTTGCGTTCTCGTTCCCGGCGAGCGAGGAGTCGGTTCAGCGGATGTTCACGGCGGTGGTGCGGCTGGAGCAATCGGGCAGCGGCGGGATGGCGTTTCCACCTCTGCGGGTGTCGGCGCCGATCCGCATCGGGCTTGAAGATCTGGACCTGCAGGCCTTTGCGAGCACGGGTCCGGCGGTCCTGGGTCCGGACGTGGTGGTCACCGCGACGGTGACCAACTCGGGACGGACCTCGCGGACGCTGCAGGTGGAGGCGGGCGGGGCGGGGCAGGCGACGCAGAGCCAGCCGATCAGCAACCTGGGGCCGGGGGAGACGGTGACGCGGCGGTTTGTCTTTGCCGGGCAGGCGGAGGCGCTGGCGGGGCGTGCGATCCGGGTGACGGTGAGCGACGTGGACCGGGCGGAGAAACTCAACCGCTTCGCCCCGGTACCCTGAGGCTTCAACGGGCGCGTGGGCGGTCCGACGGCCGGGGCTTGTCCGCCCCGGGTGACCGGCGGCCGTGCGTGCCCGGGAGGCTGTGCCCGTGGTGCGATGGATGCGACTGGTGCGAAGCGTGGCGGCGGCGGGATTGGCAGGCTGGGCGGTTGCGTCAGCATGGGGGTCGGCGGGCGTGGCGTGGGCGCAAGGGGTTGAGTCCGTGCCGGCCGCGGCGGTGACCAGTTCCGCAGGGGCGCAGTTTGTGGTGCGGCTGGGGGGTGCGGCGGCTGAAGCGGCGGCCAAGGCGGGTGGAGCCGAGGGCGGGAAGGTGAGCGGGCGGCTGGTGGTGCTGGTGATCGGGCCTGGGGCTAAACTGCGACCGGGGACGAGCCCGCTTGACGGGCCGTTCTGGGAGGATCCGCAGCCGTTGTTTTCGGTGGCCGTGAACGGGGCGGCGGTGGGGGAGGCGGTGGTGGTGGCGGGGGATGCGCTGGGGACGCCGTTCGGGCCGTCGGATTTGCCGCCGGGGGACTATCGCGCGGCGGCGCGGCTGGTGCGGGCGCGTGAGACTTCGGACTGGCGGGAGACGGCGGGGAACCTCTTCACGTCGGCGCCGGTGGCGTTCTCGGTCAAGCCGGCGGCGACGGAGGATGCGGCCATGCCGCCGACGGTGGTGGAACTGACGCTGGACAAGGTCACAACGCCGGAGGCGTTTGTGCCGGCGGCCGGGGTGGAGGTGGTGGAGATGCGGTCGCAACTGCTCAGCGCCTTTGCGGGTCGGCCGGTGATGCTGCGGGCGGGGGTGGTGCTGCCGGCGGGGTACGAGCCGGCAGGGGAGCGGCGGTACCCGGCGATCTATGAGGTGCCGGGCTTTGGCGGGCGGCACACGGGGGCGAATGCGGTGGCGGCCAGGCGGGCGCGACAGGCGGCCGGCGGGAAGGGCGCAGATGGCCCGGAGGGCAATCCGGCGGCGGAACTGGCGAGGGGGAGTTTCTGGATCGTGCTGGATCCTGAATCGCCCAACGGTCACACGCTGTTTGCGGATTCGGCGAACAACGGGCCGTGGGGCCGGGCGCTGACCGAGGAACTGATCCCGGAACTGGAGCGGCGGTACCGGCTGATCGCCCGGCCGGAGGCGAGGCTGCTGCGGGGGCACTCATCGGGCGGGTGGAGCACGATCTGGCTGGCGGTGACGTATCCGCAGGTGTTCGGGGGGGCGTGGAGCACAGCGCCGGACCCGGTGGACTTCCGGCGATTTCAGTTGATGGACATTTACAGCCACGACAACGCGTTCAGGCCTCGCGAGGACGATCCGGCGGTGAAGGGGATCGGCGAGTGGGTGCGGGCCCACGGCATGCCGAGCTATCGGCGGGGCGGTGCGGCGTTGATGAGCGTTCGCGAGGAGGTGGGGGGCGAGCACGTGTGCGGCCCGGACAACACCGGCGGCGGGCAGTGGGCAAGCTGGCAGGCGGTGTTCGGCCCGCGCAATGCCGCGGGCAACCCGGCGGCGTTGTTGGATCCTCAGACGGGGTCCATCGACCGGACGGTTGCGGAGAGCTACCGGCGGTTTGATCTGGGCGGGCTGGTGCGATCGGGAGCGATCGCACCGGAGGCGTTCGACCGGGTGCGGCTGGTGGTGGGTGACGCGGACAACTTCTACCTTGAACAGGCGGTGATGCTGTTGAAGGCGAGCCTGGAGGACAAACGCGGGGGCCGGCCCGGGGGGCCGGGATACATCAGGGTTGTTCCCGGCCGTGACCACGGATCGGTGATGGCGGCGCCGGAGGTGCGGGGCTTTGCGCAGGAGATGGTCGATCACCTGCGGGCGGCGGTCTTGCCGCCAGCCCGCTGAGCGGCGGCGCGAAGGTCCTGCATGGCCTTGCTCAGGCCCGAGGGTGTGGAATCGAAGCGGATGCCGACGCGGGTTCGGCCGTCGGCGTCGTCCTTGGACCAGGCCACCTTGCCGGAGACGGGGATGGCCTCGCCGCTGGCGGACGGGATGGTGAACTGGATGCTCTGTCCCTTGGCTGGGGCGGGCTGCATCTCGGTGCGGATCTGGGCGCCGCTGGTGGAGAGGTCGATCAGGGGTCCGGCGGAGGTGTTGACCACGCCGGTGGGCCGGATGCGCTCGCCCTTGGAGCCGGCGGCGCGGCGGTCGCCGCAGAAGTTGCTGAGCAGGTCGGCGAGTTCCCTGGCCTGGCGGGCGAGGTCCGAGACGCTCTGAGCGGTGGAGGAGGAGGCGGTCTGGGCCTCGGCGGTGGAGGCGGTGATCGCGGAGATCTGCTGCTTGATTTCGCCGGACAGGCTGGCCTGCTGCTGTGCGGAGGCGTTGATGCTGGAGATGGCCTGTGCGGTGTCGTTGACGGTCTGAACGATCTGGCGGAGTCCGTCGGAGGCGGAGGCGGCCATCTGGACGCCTTCCTTGACCTGTTCGGTGCCGGTGGTCATCTTCTCGACGGCGGTCTTGGTCTCAGCCTGAATCTGGCGGATGGAGTCGGCCACTTCCTTGGTGGCGGTGGTGGTGCGCTCGGCGAGCTTGCGGACCTCGTCGGCGACGACGGCGAAGCCGCGGCCGTGTTCGCCGGCGCGGGCGGCCTCGATGGCGGCGTTGAGGGCCAGCAGGTTGGTCTGGTCGGCGATGTCGTTGATGACGCTGATGATGCGGCCGATCTGCTCGGAGCGTTCGCCCAGGGAGGCGACGCTTGCGGAGCCGTCGCTGACGGCGCGGTCGATCAGGTGCATGCGGTCGATGGTGCGACCGACGATGTCGTTGCCCTGTTCGGCGAAGGTGCGAGCCTGCTGCACGGCGGAGGCGGCGGCGTCGGCCTGCGTGGAGACGGCGGAGTTGGACTCGACTATCTGCTCGAGCATGACGGCCATCTGCTGCACGCTCTGGGCCTGCCGGTCCATGGAGCGGGAGGACTGCTCGGTGGCGGCGGCGATCTGCTCGGAGCCGTTGCGCATGGCGCCGATGAGCCGCATCACCTGCATCATGGCGGTGAGGATGGTCTTGGAGAAGCCGTTGAAGGCCTGGGCGATCTTGTCCAGTTCGGACTTCTCATCGCTGGTGATCACGCGGCTCTCGAGCGTGCCGGTGCCCTCGGCGATGGCGGCCAGGCGGTCGGCGATGCGGCGGACGGAGCCGGAGATCATGCCGCTGACCAGCAGCGTGGCGCCGATCACCGCGATGACGCCCAGGCCACCGATGAGCAGCAGCGAGTTTGTCGCGGCGGCCCTGGACGCCTGAAGTTCCTGCATCGCCGAGTCGGCGGAGGCGGCGATGCGGCCAGAGAGGGCCTCCATGCTCTCCTCGACGGCGGTGAAGGCGGTCTGGAAAGCCGGCATGGCGGCGCGTGCGGCGGCCTTGTCGCTCAGGGCCTGCTGGGTGATGGCCAGGGCGCGGGAGACATAGTCGGCGACGATCGGCGTGATCTTCTCGGCCTGATCGCGGGTATCGCCGGTGGTCGATGAGACGATGGTGCGGAGTTTCTCGCTGAGGTCGCGGCCGCTCTTGGCGGCATCGTCGGCGGCGGCGCGTGCGGCGGCGGGATCCTCGTTCACGATAGCGGCCAGCACATCGGAGCGCAGCGCGTCGTGGCGCATGTCAGCCGCCATGGAGAGCTGCATGAGATCCGCCGCTGAGTTCTGCTGGGCGGCGGAGTCCGCCAGGCTGCGGACGGCTGTCCAGCCGGCGGTCACCAGGCCAAGAGACACCAGACCGCTGAAGGCGGCGACAGCGAGCAAGCGACCCCGGATACTGCTGAGCATGACAAAGACTCCGATGCATCAGCCGCCACCCCGTCACGCGAAGGGGCGCGGCGTCCTGCGATCCGGACCGCAGGTTCGCGCGTCCGGTCGGGGGAGTATCGGTACCGATCGCCGGGAACTTCCCGCGCGGCTGGAAAATAACGTGAGTTTGCCTAGGTTCCGGTGACCGGTTCTGCGGTTTGAGCCGGTCAGACAGCGGCGCCGGAGGGCTGCGGGCTGCTGACAAGATAGAAACGCGCAATTGCTGCCTGAATCGGCTCGCCGCCTTCGGTGGTGAAGGTGTACGAGCCTTCCATGGTGCCCCAGCGGGTGGCCAGCGGGCAGAAGGACTGGTAAACGAAGGCTCCGCCGGTTTCAAGCCGCGGCTGCTGGCCGACGACGCCGTCGCCCTGCACGGTGCTGGCGCGGCCGTGGGCGTCGGTGATCAGCCACTGGCGGGAGAGCAGTTGCACCGGCTCGGGCCCGTGGTTGCGGATGGTGATGCGGTACATAAAGACGTACTGGCCGGTGTCCGGGTCGGACTTGTCCTCCAGATACGTGGGCTGCACGACGACCTCGATGCCCCGGGTGATGGCGCGGGAGCCATAGCGCGGGGTGCGGGCGGCGTCGGCGGGCTGAGGGCTGGTTGGATCAGAAGGTGGCATGGATGCAACGGGGAGGGGCGTGTGTCTGACGGCGGCATCGTTGGCCGGCAGATGGCCCCGCCGCTACCGCGTCGCCGGGTCGGGGGGCGGGTGGGCCGGGCCGGGGTTCAGGGCTTCAGGGGCGAGCGCAAAGACCCAGATCCAGGTCGGCACGCCGTCGCGGAAGTCGTTGTCGCTGCTGACCCAGAGGGTGCGGCGGCCGTCGGGCAGAGGCGGTCCGAAGCTCAGGCCCTCGATTTTCTCGGGCATATCTGGGCCGGTGAGGCCGAAGGCGGGGTCGGTGAAGTCCAGCAGCAGGCGTTTGGAGACAGGACGGACGCCGGCAAGGGCGGAGAGATCAGGCCCGCTGGGAAGGGCGGGGATGGCGGAGACATCGGTGGCAACGGAGGTGTCGATCAGGTACAGGGCGCGGTGGCGGGCCTCGGAGCCGGCCTTGCCGTCGCGTTCGAGCACGATGAAGCGGTCGTTGCTCACCGCGAGGATTTCATTGACGCCGTTGGCGGGGCGCTGCAACTGATAGATGTGCTGGCGGGCCGGTCCGCCGGCCAGGGGGGTGCGGAACAGCCGCACGTTGTGACCGATGCGTTTGTTGTCTGCATCCAGCGCGCCGTCCTGGATGAGCGGACCCTGCAGGATGGCGACCAGCGCCGCGCCGTCGGGCGTGATGGCCAGCCCTTCAAGCCCGCGGTTGGGCTGGCGGCCGGCGGCGTTGTGCGGCGGCAGCTCTTGTTCGGGGTTGCCCTGCCGGGCGACGGTGAACCCGGGGGGCGGGGCGAGGCGGCGAATGCGGCGGCCGCCGGGGGCGAAGCAGTCCAGCCAGGGGCCGTACTCGTCGGAGATCCACAGGTTGCCGGCAGGGTCGACGACCAGACCCTCAGGGTCCAGACGGATGGAGGCGGCCGGCTCTCGCTCGTTGAAGCCGCCGGTGTAGCCCCACAACTGGCCGCCTTGCTGGTCAGTCAGCAGGTGGGTGGCCAGCACGCGCCACTGAATGGGCTTGAGGGGCGAGGGCGACTGGGCGTCGAGTTGCAGGGCGAGCTCGACCGTGCGGACGCGGTAGGCGGAGGCGCCGTCGCCGGGGCCCCGGTCGGGCAGAGCGATGAACCGGTGGGGCTGCTCGGGCGTGGGGGCGAAGTGGATGGCCGAGCCGAAGCTCAGGCGGTTGTGGGGAATGTTGCTGCCGATGACGCCCTCAAGGCCGGAGGTGTCGGTCGCGTCGGCCGGGATGGCCAGCCGGGCGATGAGTTGGAGCGGCGGCGTGGCGGGTGCGACCGGTGCGGTCAACAGGCCGGCGAGACTGAGCAGAGCGGGGAGCGGGGTCATGGGGAAGGTCTGGTGGGGGGGGCGGGGGGTTCGGATTTGCCGCGGGGGTTTCGGATGTGTTGCGGGGGGCGGGGGTTGGCCGCGGTCGGCCGGTGTGTGGGCAACCAGCCGAGGGCCGAGAAGCGTTGCGACGCGGCACGATCGGCACAGTTCCCGGGGGGGAGTGTGAAGAGAAATTCACACAGGCGACGTGCGGCGGCGGCCGTGCCAATGCACCGCACCACGCGAGCGGGCCGGTGGATCGGCCCGTCCCGCGACGCACCCAGTGATCAAACAGGAGCCGCCCATGCAGACCAAGTCCGTGAGCACCGACAGCTTCATCGCCCTTGAGCGTGAGATGCAGAACCGCTTCGCCGAACTGGCGACCATGTTCGACTTCAACGAGGCGGAGCGCAAGGCGATCGACTCGCTGAACAACGTGTACAAGCTTGCGGACAAGGCCCGCGGCCTGCTGGAGGAGGACTTCAACTTCGCTCCCAAGCACGCGGTGGTGTCGGCCGAGGAGTTCAACCAGCAGCGGCAGCAGTTCGCCGAGCTGCACGCCAAGTACCTCACGCTTGAGGCCAACGTGCTGATGTTCCTCAAGAACGCCGGCTTCCACGACGGCGAGACCAACATCGCCCACAACAGCAAGACGACGGCGATCTCCACCGGCTCGCTGAACAACCTGGCCGAGACGCTGGAGTACTGCCGCGGGAATTGGAACCCGGACTCCGAGCAGAACAACGAGACGACCGACGAGGAGTGATCCTCGCGGCCGTGTGGGCGGGGTGTAGGCGGGGTGACGGGTGGAGCGAGGGTGCGGTCAGGGGCGGGGTGTATGCGGTGAACCTGTTTGCAACGCAACGAGAACCGCCCGCGGGCGAAATGCCCGACGGGCGTGCAGGAGACGAATCATGAGCACGATGACGGTGGTGAAGTTCAGCGACAAGGACCTTGACAACGCGATGAGCAAGATGAACGCCGCCCAGCTGGACAAGCTGGCCTTCGGCGCCGTGCAGCTTGACAAGAACGGCACGATCCTGCAGTACAACGCGGCCGACGGCGCCATCGTGGGGCGTGACCCCAAGAGCGTGATCGGCAAGAACTTCTTCAACGACGTGGCCCCGTGCACCAAGAGCCCGGCGTTCTATGGCAAGTTCATCGAGGGCACCCGCTCGGGCATCCTCAACACGCAGTTTGAGTACCTGTTCAACTACAACATGAAGCCCACGCAGGTGAAGGTGCACATGAAGAAGAGCCTCACCGACGACACCTACTGGGTGTTCGTCAAGCGGATCTGACAGCGGCAACGGACCAACCCCGCTGAGGAGAGTTGGCCCGTGGGTCGCCCGGGCCAGGTTCGGCAGGGTGATTGAGGCGTGGGGGATCGCCAAGGTGTCGTCCGCGGCCGGGGCTGCGGACGAAATGCGGGCAGCGGCCGGCGTCGCGGGAGCGTGGCGCCGGCCGCTGTTGTTTGTGCGCCTGGCGGTCAGGCGCGGCGCTTGGTGGTGCGGGTGGGTGCGGTCCTTGGCTTGGCGGCGGGCTTGGCAGCGGGCTTGGTCTGGCGTGACGCTCCGCCGTCCATGCCGGCGGCCAGCAGCTTCAGCGCTTTGATCTGGGCTGCGTGATAGAGGTTGTGCTCGGCAATGCCGTGGATGTACTGCGCTGCCGGGCGGGTGAGGGGCTTGGCGGGCTTGCGGCCGTCGGCGGCGCCGGAGCCGGGCGGGGGCTCGTCGAGCCGGGCGGGGTCGAAGTCGCGGACGGCGTCAGTCAGGAACAGGAACGAGATCTCCACCAGCGTGCGTTCGCGGGCCCACTGGCCCTCGGAGAGTTCGCTGACCGGCTCGACCCACCCGGCGGTGCGTTGGGGCACATCCAAGAACGCCGACTGGCCGGTGAGTATGTTGCCCACGTTGAAGTTCCAGTACGCGACGTGCAGCGCGATCTCGCGGATGCAGTTCATATCCGGCAACGGGCGGAACAGGGCGTGCTCGGCAGAGACGTCGCGCAGCAGGCCCAGCACGGTGGGTGCGCCGTGCCATGCGGGCCGCTTGCTGGACGGCGCTATGGAGACCAGCGCGTTGGCGATGCGGGGGTGGAAACCATCGGTGCTCGGTTGCGAGGGCATCGGCCAGCATAGAACCGCCCGGTGACTCAGGCCGATGCCGGCTGCGGGCTGAGCAGATCAGCAACCGCGGCGTTGCCCGCAACATACCCCGTCGCCCACGCCCACTGGAAGTTGAACCCGCCGATGCGGCCGTCCACATCGCACAGTTCGCCGATGATGTGCAGGCCCGGGCACACCCGGCTGGCCATGCTCTCTAAGTGCAGTTCGCTCAGGGGCACGCCCCCGGCGGTCACCTCGGCATAGGTGTACCCGCGGTTGCCGGTGACCGGCAGCGGGCAGGCGCACAGATGGGTCACCAGGGCGCGGCGGGTGTCCTTGCTCACGTGCTCGCCGGTCTGGCCGGGGCTCAGCCCGACCTGGGCCAGGATGGCGCGGGCGAGGCGTTCGGGCAGGCTCCACGGGGCGTCGGTGAGCACGCGCAGCACGCTGGCGTTGCGGCGGGCGAGCAGGTGGGCATCAGCCTGAGCGGCGGTCACGCCGGGCAGCCAGTTGAGCACCAGCCGGGCCTGCGGGTCGTGGGCGAGGGTGTCCAGGTAGTAGCGGCTGATGTCCAGCACCGCCGGCCCGGAGAGGCCAAAGTGCGTGCACAGCGTGGAGTTGGTGAAACTGACCAGCGGCTTGCCCAGCGCGCCGCTGCCGCCGGCGGAGGTGCCGGCCCCGCTCATCCCGGCCCCGCTCATCCCGCCCCCGCTCATCCCGCCCCCCCCGGCGTGCAGCGTCAGCGTGGTGTTCAGCGTCAGACCCGAGAGTTCGCGGATGAAGCAGCCGTCGGCGAGGGTCAGCGGCACCAGCGCCGGCGTCACCAGCGGGGTGACGCTGTGCCCCAAGGCCTTGGCGAAGCGGTAGCCGGCGCCGTCCGAGCCGGTCTTGGGCAGGGCCATGCCGCCGGTGGCCAGGATCAGCCGCCGCGTGCGGATGGCCGGCGGGCCGGCCGTGCTGTCATCGGGGCCGTGCACCAGGAAGCCGCCGTCGGCGGTGGCTTCCACGCCGCTGACCCGCCAGGGGTGCAGCAGCCGGGCCCCGGACTGCTCAACGGCAGCCAGCAACGCGTTGAGCACGGTGTGGGCGTCATCGGTGGTGGGGAAGAGTTTGCCGGTCTCCTCGCGCTTGAGGGTGACGCCCAGTTGCTCGAAGAACGCGACGGTCTGCGGGACATCAAACCGGCCCAGCACCTTGCGAATCGCGTTGCGTGAGGAGCCGGCGTAGGCCGAGGCGTCCACCGCGTGGTGGGTGACGTTGCAGCGGCCGCCCCCGGCAACCAGAACTTTGGCGCCGAGCTTCTTGGCGCCGTCAACGGCGAGCACCCGCAGCGGCGCGTGGGCCTTGGCCGCAGCGCGGCCGGCGAACACTGCCGCCATCAGCCCGGCGGCGCCGGCGCCGATGATCAGCACGTCCACCTCGGGGGCGGCCGGGTTCGCGGGCGCCGGGTCGCTCACCGGCGACCCCCCGCCCCCGCTCCCGCTCCGGCCCCCGCTCCGGCCCCGGCCGAACTCAGCAGGGCGCGGGCGATGCGCAGCGCGCCGTCGGCGGGGCCAAGGCGGCCCAGCGCCCCGCGGAGCGCAGCGCAGCGCTCGGCCTTGGCCAGCAGATCCAGGATCATTTCGCCGGGTCCGCCGGCGTTCATGTTGGCGGCGACGCTCACGCGGTCGGTCGGGCACACCGCGGCCCCCGCGTTCACCAGCAACGCCGCGTTGCGGGCCTGGTGGTTGTCGCGGTGGTACGGGTACGGCATGAACACCGTCGGCACCCCGGCCGCCCACGCCTCGGCCACGTTGCCCGCTCCTGCCCGGCTCACCGCCAGTTCCGCAGCGCCCCACCACAGGCCCATCTCGCGGCAGAACTCCACCACCAGCGCGGGCACGCCGGCCTGCTTGTACGCCTCGATGGCGGAAGCGGCGTGCTGCTGGCTGCCGGTCTGGTGGAGGATTTGCCAGCCGCTGAACGCGGCTGCGTGCCGGCGCGCCAGGGTGGTCAGCAGGTCGTTGATGGAGCCGGCGCCCTGGCTGCCGCCGGTGATCATCAGCACCGGCCGGGCCGGGTCCAGACCCAGGCGGGCGCGGCAGGCCCGCTGATCCCCCGGGGGCTTGGCGGCCTCACGCACGATGGGGGGCACGGCCGTCCAGGCTTTGGCGTACTCAGCGGCGACGGGGAAGCCGGTGAACACATGACCTCTGTGCCCAACCCGCCAGGCGATCAGCCGGTTGGCCTTGCCGGGCACGGCATCGAGGTTCACCATCGTGATCGGGGCCTTCTCCACATGGGCGGCCTGCACGAACGGCGCGGCGACGAACCCGCCCATGGCCACCACATGCACCCCGGCGGGGTTGGCCCCCCGCTCGGTGCGGATGATCTCGCGGCTGGCGCGAACGGCCCCGCCCCAGTTCCACACAAAGCGGCCCAGGGCCTTGGGCCTCAGGCCCAGCGGCTTGGCGGGGATGGGCCCCCAGGGCACCGGGCAGTCGGCGAGCACCTTGGCGTCGATGGCGCGGTCGGAACACACGATGCGGGCGCGGGCGCCGGCGTGAAGGGCCTGCAACTGGCCGATGATGGCCAGCGCGGGGTAGAGGTGGCCGCCGCTGCCGCCGCCGGCGAAGATGAAGGTGGGTGCCGCGGGCTGCTGCTGGGCGAAGTGGCCGGCGGGCGTGGAGGGGGATGACAGGGTGGCGGCGGTCATGCGGGGTGGGCGGGGGCGGTGGTCGGAGCGATCACGGCCATCGCGGGTGAGCCGCCAGAGGTGGGGGTGGAAGTGGGGGTGGCAGTGGGGGTGGGAGCGGGGGTGGGAGCGGGGGTGGGAGCGGGAGCGGGTGTGGGCTCGGGGCCGGGCAGGCTCAGCGGCGGGCCGGGCAGGTGGGGGGTCTGGGCCAGCGAGCGGTCGTACTCGGCCAGGCGGTCCATCGCCACCAGCACGCCCAGGGCGGCGGCGGTGAGGATCCAGCCTGAGCCGCCGGAGGAGAGCAGCGGCAGGGCGATGCCCTTGGTGGGGAGCATGCCGGTGACCACGCCGATGTTGATGACCGCCTGGATGCCGACGGTGGCGACGATGCCCAGGCCGATGAGCTTGAGCAGGAGGGCGGTTTGCTTGCGGATGATGGCCATGCCGGCCCAGAGCATGACCACGTAGAGGATGATCACCACGCCGGCGCCGACCAGTCCGAGTTCCTCGCAGATGATGGCGAAGAGGAAGTCGGTGGTGTCCTCGGGGAGGTAGTCGAACTTCTGCAGGCCGTGCCCGAGCCCTCGCCCGAAGACCTCGCCGTTGGCGACAGCGATCATGGACTGGATGACGTGGTACCCCGAGCCGGTGGGGTTCTCAAACGGGCGGAGGAAGGTGGTCAGGCGGGTGACGCGGTAGGGCTCGGCGATGACCAGCCCGGCGAAGGCGGCGGCGGCGGGCGGCACCATGAGCAGGAAGTGCCAGAAGCGGGCCCCTCCGGCGATCAGCAGCAGCACGGCGACGCTGGCCAGCAGGGCGGCGGTGCCCAGGTCCTCAATGGCGATGAACCCGCAGATGACGGCGATGACCGCCAGCCCGGGGACCAGCCCGGTGAAGAACTTGCGGATCGCCGGGCCCATGGCGACGACGTACCAGGCCATGATGACGATCAGCAGCCACTTGGCGGCTTCGGAGGGCTGGAAGGTCAGGTCGCGGACGGGCAATTGCATCCAGCGGTGGGCGCCCTTGCGGGGGTCGCCGACGCCGGGGATGTACACCACCGCCAGGAAGGCCAGCAGGGCGAGCACGACGGCCCACATGGGCCAGAGCCGCCAGCCGTTGCGGGGCTGGCCGGCGATCTCGCCGGTGAGCGGGTCGGGCGCGGTGGAGCCGGCCCAGTTGGCCAGCAGCCGGATGGGGGCGAGGTAGACCATGGCCGCCATGGCCAGCACGGCAGCGGCCAGATAGATGGTCTGGCGGGAGAGCAGGACCGACTGCAGGGTGATCGGCTCGCGGGCGCCGACGACCATGCCGGCGGAGGTGACCATGATGGCCCCGATGACCAGCAGGGCGAAGGCGGTGATGATGATCAGGTGGCCGGCACGGGGCATGGGGGAAGCGGATCCTTGCGAACCGGGTTGTCCCGCCCATTCCATTGGGCGGGGCAGTGCAGCGTGCGGGTCGAGCGTCGGGGGGCCGGCGGCGTCGGGGGCGGGGG
>JAJTDF010000144.1 GCA_021294835.1 Planctomycetaceae bacterium | reverse complement strand
TCGGCGGGCCGCTTGCTTTGTTCTTCGGACGCAGTCAGCGACTCAGTTGGGGCACTTGGAGAACGCGTGCGCCTTGGCCGCCGCCAGCGTCTCCTTGATCTTGGTCAGATCGGTGCCGCCGCCCTGGGCCAGGTCGGGCTTGCCGCCGCCCCGGCCGCCACAGGCCGCCGAGGCCGCCTTCACCCAGTCGCCGGCGTTCAGGCCGCGCTTGATCAGGGCATCGGGCACCGCTGCCACGATGTTCAGCTTGCCGGCCTGGTGGTCCGGGCTGAGCAGCATCAGGGCGCTGCGGGGCCGCCGCTGGCGGATGGTGTTCACCGCCGCGGTGATCGCATCCCGGTCCGAGCCGGCCTCGATGGTGGTCACGATGAACGAGCCCTGGTCGTACTCCGGCGAATCGGCGATGGCCTTGGCCGCCGCCGCCACCTCCTGCGCGAAGGCCGCCGAGGCCAGCTTGCCCGCGGACTTGACCTTGTCCTGCAGGTCGTTGAGTTCGTTCTTGAGCTTCGCCCTTGCTGCTGCCGGCAGGCCCAGCGAGTCGATCGCCTGCGCGATCTCCTTGGCCTCCTTGGCCAGAGCCGCGGTGTCAAGCCTGGCCGCCGTCGCCACCCGGCGCGACATCTCCGTCGCCGCCTGATGCGCCGCCGCCGCCGGCACGCCCGTCAGCCCCGTGATGCGCCGCACGCCCTTGGCGATGCCCTCCTCGGTCACCAGCGCAAAGCCGCCGATCTGTCCGGTGCTGCCCACGTGCGTGCCGCCGCAGAACTCCGTGCTGGTGGCCAGGCCCGTCGCCTGATCGGCCGTCAGCAGGGCCTTGACGTCACGCCCGATCGACACCACCCGCACCGGGTCGGGATACGCCTCGCCGAACACGGCGCGCACGCCGGGGATCGTCCGCGCCTTCTCCAGGGGCACCAGTTCGGTGTGCACCGGCAGGTCCCGGCTCACCAGATCGGCCACGTCGTGCTCGATCTTCTCCAGTTCCTCAGGGCTCACCGGCTTGTTGTGCGAGAAATCAAACCGCAGCTTGTCCGGCGCCACCTGCGACCCCTTCTGATCCACGCCGGCGCCCAGATGCGTCCGCAACGCCAGGTTCAGCAGGTGCGTCGCGGTGTGGTTGCCCGCGGTCGCCGCCCGCCGCTGCTGGTCGATCGCCAGCACCACGTCGTCGCCCACCCGGATCTCCCGCTTGCTCACCCGGCCGATGTGCAGTACGAAGCCCGCGTAGCTCTTGACCGCCTCCACGCGGAACTCGCCCGCGCCCGAGCTCTCGTCCTCACGGGCCGAACTGCGGGCCTCGCGGCTCACCGTCATCCGGCCCACGTCGGCCACCTGCCCGCCCATCTCCGCGTAGAAGTTGCTCCGGTCCAGCACAACCCCCAGCAGCCGCGTGCCCGCCGTGGTGGTGTTGGCCGACTCCTCAAAGTCGTTGCCGTCCCAGATCGCCTTCACCGTCGCCCGCACGTCCCGGCCGTGGAACTTGTCCACGTCGTCCGTCGGCTCGATGCCCATGTGCCGCAGCCGCGCGATCGCGTCCGGCGGAAGCTCCATCCCGCCGCCGGCCGAGAACTTGCTCGAGGCCTGCGACAACTGCTTGGCCTCGGTCATCCGCGCCTCAAAGCGGGCCTTGTCCACCCTCAGCCCCCGCTCGCCGGCCATCAGTTCCGTCAGGTCCACCGGGAAGCCGTACGTGTCGAACAGCGTGAACGCGTCGTCGCCGCTGAACGTTCGCGTCGGCGAGAAGTAGGCGTCGGCCCACTCCGGCGTGATCGCCGTCAGTTTGCTGATCGCCTGCAGCTTGTGCCCGTCCGCGTCGTGGATCGCCAACGTCCAGCCGTCGGCGTCCTTGCTGGCCGAGACCTTCGCGTTGGCCATCTGCAGATGGGGGATCAGCCGCGTCCGCTTGAACGTCTCGGCGCAGTACTGATCGAACAGCACGCACCCGCGCGTCAGCGTCCGCCCGAAGGACTCCTCCTCGTCGCGGATCACGTCCATCACCGCCTGCGGGTTGACCTTCAGTTCCGGGAAGAACCCGCCCATGCGGTCCACCAGCACCGGCACCAGCTCGCTCATAAAGCCCGTCTTGGCCGAGAGCATCTGCGAGCCGTACCGCACGGCGCGACGAAGGATCCGACGCAGCACGTACCCGCGGCCCTCGTTGCTGGGGACCGCCCCGTCGGTGATCGCAAAGCTCAGCGTGCGGATGTGGTCGGCGATCACGCGATAGGCCGTGTCGGTGTTGTCCTTGTCGGCGGAGCCCAGCTTGCCGGTGTACGGCTTGCGGGCCCCGGTGATCCGCTCGATGGCGACAAACAGCGGCGCGAACACATCGGTGTCGTAGTTGCTCCGCACGTTCTGCAGCACGCTCACCAGCCGCTCCAGGCCCATGCCCGTGTCCACATGCTTGGCCGGCAGCAGCTTCAGCGCCCCGCCCTGCTCGCGGTTGTACTGGATGAACACGTGGTTCCAGATCTCAAGCACGTCCGGGTCGCCCGAGTTCACCAGGCTCGCCGCGTCACGCCCCCCGATGCGGTCAAAGTGGATCTCCGAGCACGGACCGCACGGGCCCGTGTCGCCCATCTCCCAGAAATTGTCCTTCATCCCGCCCGGGATCACATGCGAGGCCGGCAGAAACTGCCTCCACAATTCCCGCGCCTCGTGGTCCGGCTCCAGCCCCTGCGCCGGGTTGCCCGCGAAGTACGTCGCGTACAGCCGATCCGGCGAGATGCCGTACACCTTGGTCAGCAGCTCAAAGCCCCACGCCAGGCTCTCCGCCTTGAAGTAGTCGCCGAACGACCAGTTCCCCAGCATCTCAAAGAACGTGTGGTGGTACGTGTCCTTGCCCACGTCCTCCAGGTCGTTGTGCTTGCCGCCGGCACGGATGCACTTCTGGCTGTTCACCGCCCGCTTCATCTTGCTCAGGGCCGAGCCCGGCTCCGCCTGACCCAGGAAGATCGGCTTGAACTGGTTCATGCCCGCGTTGGCGAACAGCAGCGTCGGGTCCCCGTGCGGCACCGTCGGAGACGACGGCACGAACACGTGCCCCTGACCCTCGCCGGCGCCTGGCTTGTTCTTGAAAAAGTCGATGAACGTCGCGCGAATCTCGTCCACCGTGCGGGGGCGGGAAGAAAGAGCCGACGGGTTTCCGGAACGCGACGCTGACATGGCGGTGGCACCTTCTGCTAAAACGGCTTGACAACGGACAGGCGGTCCAAACGCCCGCAACCAAGAGTCGTGCACAACAAATCCCCTAATTAGGGGTCATGCAAACGGCCCGGCGGCTTCAAGTTTAGTAGCCCCAGTCCCCCAAACGCCCCGCGAACCGCTCCCCCCACTGACGAAGGCCTCCGCCAAGTCCGATAGAGTGTCTCAAAGTCCTGCGAGGGGACGACGGCGGACCGGCCTGCGCAGCCGGCCCCCCCCGCCCGCCCCGCAGTCCCGAAGCATGGCCCCGCTGCTGAACCCTGGTTGCCCCGAGAAGGACTCTCCCCGTGCGACACTGCGACCTGTGCGTGATCGGATCCGGCCCCGGCGGCCAGCGTGCGGCGATTCAGGCCGCCAAGCTCGGCCGGGACGTGGTCGTCATCGAGAAAATGGACGTGGTCGGTGGGGTGGCCATCAACACCGGCACCATCCCCAGCAAGGCCATGCGCGAGGGCGTGGTCGCCGTCACCGGCGCCCAGCACATGCTGCCGATGGCCAATGACGCCCTGATGTCGCGCGAGGTGCAGCTCTCGGTCCTCTCCGACGTGTGCAGCAACGTGGTGCGGGCCGAGGTCGAGCTGGTGCGCAAGCAGCTCCTCTCCAACGGCGTGACCATCATCAGCGGGCATGGCAGCTTCGTGAGCCCCAGCGTCGTGCAGGCCGACGGCCCCCGGGGTGTCGAGACCATTAGCGCCGAGAACATCCTGATCGCCGTCGGCACCACCCCCGCCAAGCAGCCCGGGGTGGACTTTGACGGCCGCACCATCATCACCTCAGACGAAATCCTCAAGCTCAAGAAGCTCCCCCGATCCATGATCGTCGTCGGCGGCGGCGTCATCGGCACCGAGTACGCCTCCATGCTCGCCGCCCTGGGCGTCAAGGTCACCATCATCGAAGGACACAACCGCCTGCTCGATTTCATCGATCCCGAGCTCGGCGAGTCCCTGCAGTACCACCTCCGCAAGAACGACTGCTCGCTCCGCCTGGGCGAGAAGGTCGTGTCCATCCCCCGCGTGCGCGCCCCCGTCAACGGCCGTTACAACGATGAGCACCTCGCCGAGGCCACCCTGGAAAGCGGCAAAAC
>JAJTDF010000143.1 GCA_021294835.1 Planctomycetaceae bacterium | reverse complement strand
GGCGGTGCAGGTGGAGCAGTTGCTGGCGGCGATGAAGCGGTTCAAAACCAACGCGGAGCTGGTGGGGAGTGCGGGGTGAGGGGGGGCGGGGGGGCAAATTGCAAAATGGCCAAATTGCAAAATGGCCAAATCAAGGCGGGGTGAGGGTGGGGGGAGTGGGGGTGGTGGGGTGGTGAGGGTGTTGGCGGGGGTCCGGTGCATCCGGGGCGGGGGCGGTGTCGAAGGCGCAGGGCCGTTATCATGCCCGACTGCCGGGCGTTGGCCGGCGGATCGGGCGGCGGTGTAGATGGAGCGAGCTTTCTTATGGCGCAGCGGATGATGTCGGTGACGATGGCGATGGTGGTGGTGGCGGGTGTGTCGATGGGTGTGGGTCTGGCGGGCGGGGGGTTGGTGGGCGGCGGGCTGGTGAGCTCGGCCCGGGGGACGGGTGCGGTGGCGCCGTCGCCGGCGGTGATCGGGGTGGTGAACATGGAGAAGGTGTTCGCGGACCTGGCCGAGCGGGCGGCCAAGCAGGCGGAACTGGAGGCGGCGGGCGGGGCGATGCAGACGGAACTGAACAACGGGCTGAAGGAGGGGCAGGACCTGGAGAGCCAGGTGCAGGCCAAGCCTGATGGCCCGGAGAAGCGGGCGATGACCGAGCGGCTGGCGGAGATGCAGGTGAACCTGCGGGTGAAGAAGGAGCTGTTTGAGGCGCGGCTGGACAAGCGGCGCGCGGACATGTTCCGGGAGCTGTACGCGAAGATCAACGACGCGAGCAAGCGGCTGGCGAGCAGCAACGGGTACGGGATGATTCTGGCGAGCGACGAGGGGGTGCAGATTCCTGCCGGGGCCAGCGCGCAGGAGGTGCAGCGGATCATCTCTTTGCGGCGGATGCTGCACACGGCGCCGACGGTGGACGTGACGGCGGAACTGGTGACGATGATGAACAACGAGTTCGCGGCGCGGGGCAATGCGCCGGGAAGCAAGTGAGCGGCACGTGACGACGCTGACGACCGGCCAGCTGGCCGAGATGCTGCGGGCGGAACTGGTGGGGCCGGCGGATATCGCCGTGTCGGGCCTGAGCACGCTGCAGGACGCGGGGCCGGAGGAACTGACGTTCATCCGGTCGGACAAGTTCGCCAAGTTGTGGTCGCGGAGCCGGGCGCGGGCGGCGGTGGTGGCCAAGGGCGTGGCGGTTCCGGAGCACGACCCGGCGAGCCGGGCGCTGCTGGTGGTGGCGGAGGCGGACCTGGCGACGATCGATGTGCTGGGCGCGCTCCGGCCGGAGGCGACGACGGGGGGCGGGCGCACCGGGCTGGTGGGCGGGGCGGCGCCGAGCCCGGGCCTGCACCCGACGGCGTTTGTGGATGCGACGGCGAAGGTGGACGCGACGGCGAGCGTCGGGGCGTTCTGCTATGTGGGGGCGGGGGTGCGGATCGGGGCGGGGACGGTGCTGCTGCCCCGGGTGACGGTGCTGGATGGGTGCGTGATCGGGTCGCGGTGCATCTTTCAGCCCGGCGTGGTGATCGGCGGGGACGGGTTCGGCTATCGGCCTGACCCGGCCAGCGGGGGGCTGGCGAAGATCCCGCATGTGGGCAACGTGGTGATCGGGGACGGGGTGGAGATCGGGGCCAACTCGTGCGTGGACCGGGCGCGGTTCGGGAGCACGGTGATCGGCGACGGCACCAAGATCGACAACCTGGTGATGATCGCGCACAACTGCCGGATCGGGCGGTCGTGCATCATCTGCGGGAACGCGGGGCTTTCAGGCTCGGTGACGCTGGGCGACGGGGTGATGATCGGCGGCGGGGCGGGGATCGCGGACAACATCAGCATCGGCAACGGGGGCAAGGTGGCGGCGAGTACGGGCGTGATGGCCGACGTGGAGCCGGGGCAGACGGTGGCGGGGCTGCCCGCGTTGCCGGGGCGGGAGTATCTGCGGGCGATTGCGCAGCTTCGCAAGATGGGGGCGCGGAAGGGTTGAAGGCGGCTGTGTGTGCGACGGGCGGACAGGCTGAGCCGGCGCGGGTGGACCCGACGGTGATGGTGCGCGCGGCGATGCTGGCCGGGCGGGTGTGCCGGCATGTGCAGCGGCAGATGGGGCCGGGCGGGCCGTTGAGCCACGAAGGGCGGCGGGTGATCAAGGCGGACAACTCGCCGGTGACCATCGCGGACTTTGCGGCCCAGGCGGTGGTGAACCGGACGCTGGCGGAGGGGTTGGGCGCGGTGAAGTTTGGCATGATGGGCGAGGAGTCGGGGAGCCACTTTGACCGGCCGGGCGGGGAGGCGGAACTGGCGGCGTGCGTGACGGCGCTTCGGGACTCGGGCGTGTGGCCGGAAGCGGACGCGACAGCGGTGCGGGCGGCGGTGGATCTGGGGGCGGCGGAGAGCGGGGCGGCGCGGGATGGCTTGCTGGCGGGTGCGGGTGGAACTTCCGGGGGGGCGGGGTTGCTGTTCACGCTGGACCCGATTGATGGGACCAAGGGGTTCTTGAAGGGGCGGCAGTATGCGGTGTGCCTGGCGCAGTTGGCGGCGGCGCCGGCGCTGGGGCCGGGCTTGCAGCCGGTGGGGGCGGTGCTGGTGTGCCCGAACCTGCCCGGGGTGCGGGAGCACGAAGCGAGCGATGCGGAACTGGCGGGGCTGGAGGCGGTGACCTTCGGGCGGGGCGTGGGCGGGGACGATGAGCAGGATGCCGGCACGGTGATGTGGACGGCGGGTGAGACGCCGGGCGTGGGGGTGATGGATGGATCGCGGCTGCTGGCGCAGCGGACGGGTGCGTTTGGCGCGGGGGATGGGCGGGCGGTGCGGCTGGCGGAGGGTGTGGAGCCGGGGCACAGCAACCTGAGCAAGTTTGGCGTGCTGCTGGCGGCGCTGGGTGGCGCGGGGGGTGGCGGGGCGGGCGGTGGTGGTGCGGGGCCGGGCGTGAAGCCGAGCGTGCGGATTGACAGCCAGTGCAAGTATGCGGTGGTGGCGCGGGGGTGGGCGGATGCGTATGTGCGCTTCCCGCACCGGCCGCCGGGGAACGAGAACATCTGGGACCACGCGTCGGGCGTGGCGATGCTGCGGGGCGTGGGGTGCACGGTGACGGATCTGGACGGTCGGCCGCTGGATTTCTCGGGGCCGAAGATGACGGGCAACCGGGGGATCCTCGGTGCGCCGCCGGCGCTGCATGCGCGGCTGCTGAAGGTGATCGCGCGAGAGGGGCTGTAGGGGAAAGTCGGCGGGGCGGTATCGTGAAGCGGGCACCGGGTGGTGGCGGTGGGTGGGGGGACGCTGACAACAGGAGGCCGATCATGCGGCAGCGGGCGTTGCGTTGTGAAGGGCGCGATGCGGCGGTGCGGTCGGTGCATGCGCTGAACAGAAAGGAGCGGTGTATGAAGCGGTCTGCATCCATCCTGATGGCGGCGGTGGCGGCGGGTGGTTCGCTGTGGCTGGGGGGCTGCGCTTGGAACGGATCGGGTGAGGGTGGCGGGGAGAAGGCTTCGGCAGCGGCGGCGACCAGCGAGGTGCGCTCTGAGTCGATGCGGGCGTACAACGACCTGCTGGCCAAACAGCCCGCGGCCAAGGCCTTGGCGGGGAGCGCCGAGGGCGTGCTGGTGTTCCCCAAGGTGTACAAGGCGGGGTTGCTGGTGGGCGGGTACCACGGCGAGGGCTCGATGATCCGCAACGGTCGGGCGGAGGGGCGGTACGGAACCAGCGGCGCTTCGTATGGGCTGCAGGCGGGCGTGCAGAAGTACGCGTATGCGCTGTTCTTCATGACCGACGCCGACCTGCAGTATCTGGAGCAGAGCAGCGGGTGGGAGGTGGGCGTGGGCCCGTCGGTGACGGTGGTGGATGCGGGGCTGGCGTCATCGCTGACGACGACGACGGGCCGCAGCGGCGTGTACTGCTTTTTCTTTGATCAGAAGGGGCTGATGGCGGGCCTGGGCATCCAAGGGTCGAAGATCACGCGGCTGGACAAGTGAGATGATCAATGCTGGCGAGGTGACAGGGGGGTGAGTGTGGATGCGCGTGCCATCCGGCGGGCGTGGCTGTGGGCCAACGTGATCACGCACGGCGGCTTGACGGTGTTCTGGCTGGTGATACTGGTGGACGGGCTGATGACTTGGGGGTGAGGCGGGGATCGGCATAAAAAAACCCCGGCCGGCGTCCGTTGGGAGCGCCAGCCGAGGTGGTGTGTGTCAGGCGGTGTCGAGCGGGTCAACGGGGGTTGGCGGGCGAAGGCGCGGGAGCCGCAGCGGGAGCCGCAGCGGGAGCCGCAGTGGGAGTGGGCGTTTGCTGCCGGCTGAGGCGTTCGAGGAGTTGCTCGAGGCGTGCGAGGCGTTCGTCCAGGCGGGTGAGGCGGGCATCGACTCGGGCGGCTTCCAGAGCGGCTTGCGGGGCGGTGGG
>JAJTDF010000142.1 GCA_021294835.1 Planctomycetaceae bacterium | reverse complement strand
GTGGTGCGGCGTGAGGCGGAGGTGTTTCCGCGTCGCCGGACCGGATGACGGATCAGCGTCCCGGGCCGGTGGAGTGTCACCGGCTCAGCACGCAACTACGCAGCCGGTCGGGGCCTGGAGCCAGCAATGCAGAGCAGCCGGCGCGAGTGTGTGAGGTTCTCGGGCCGCGTGGACAGCGAGCCACCTGTCGGCGCGCATGACCGGTGCGTGTTCTGGATGGTTGTGGGCACTCTGACCTGAACCAAGCACCCGATGTGCCGGATACTCCTCCCGTGCCGGCTGGACTGTATCCTGTCGAGATAAATCTGGCAATGATTCTGAGTCAAATTTTGTAAAAAATCAGATGATCTGGACCGTCGGCGGTTGGCGAGGGCTTGTCGGTGAAGAGCCAATAACGAGGCGCGGGGTTTCTGTGCGGGTGTGAGCAGCGGGATGGCTGGGCCCATTGGTCTCGTCCCTCATCCGCGCTGGGCGCGCGATGGTGGGTGGGCAGGACACTGGGGCCATCGGAGAGCCTGAACGACCCACACGTGGAACGCGTCCTTCCGGCAAATGGACGCGGCTTGCCTGGCGGGCCGTACTACCGGCGCACCGTGAGGCTGCGTCGCGATCGCCGCGACGGAGGCGAAAGTGCCATGGTTGGATGCCGGCCGGGACAGATCAGCCGGCGTGCATGTGCCCAAGATGTGGAGCAATCGCCGGGCGGCGGAGAGGGTGGCGGGCGCGGGGGATGGCCGAAGGCCGGGGTTAGACCACCACGCTGATCATGCGGCCGGGGACGGCGATGATCTTTTTGGCGGGCTTGCCCTCCAGCAGGGCGGTGACGGCGGGGCTGTCGGCGGCGAGTTTCTCAAGGGCGGCCTTGTCGATGCCGGCGGGGACCATGATCTTGCCCCGGACCTTGCCGTTGACCTGGATGGGCAGCTCGACCTCGCTGTCGACGGCGAGGCGTTCGTCGGCGACGGGGAAGGGGTGGTGGGCGAGGCTGGAGGTGTGGCCGAGGCGCTTGAAGAGTTCTTCGGCCATGTGGGGCGCGAAGGGGGCGAGCATGAGGGTGACGGCCTCGGCCATGGCGCGGGGGATGGGCCGCTCGGCGTAGAGCCGCGTGAGTTCGTTGGTCAGTTCGATGAGCTTGCTGACGGCGGTGTTGAAGCCGAGGGTCTCCATGTCCTTGCGGACGCCGAGGATGGTCTTGTGGAGGGCCTTGAGGGCGGGTGCGTCGGCGTCGGCCGCGGGGGTGTCGGTGGTGCGGGGCTGGCCGGTCTGCTCGTCGATGATGATGCGCCAGGTGCGCTGCAGGAAGCGGTAGGCGCCGGCGATGTCGCGGGTGTTCCAGGGCTTGGAGGCCTCCAGCGGGCCCATGGACATCTCGTAGACGCGCAGGGTGTCCCAGCCGTATTCGGCGCCGACTTCGTCGGGGGCGACGGCGTTCTTGAGGCTCTTGCCCATCTTGCCGTACTCGCGGAAGACGGGCTGGCCGTTGTGGTAGAAGGTGGTGGAGCGGAGGACGGGCTCGGTCTGGCCGTTGGGCAGGGGGAGGCCGTCGACCTGCACGGTGACCTCGGGGCCCTGGGTCACCTCGGCGGCGGGGACGTAGACGCCCCGGGCGTCGGTGTAGGCCGCGGCCTGGATGTAGCCCTGGCTGAACAGGCGGTTGAAGGGCTCGGGGGTGGAGACGTGGCCGAGGTCAAAGAGGACCTTGTGCCAGAAGCGGGCGTAGAGCAGGTGGAGGACGGCGTGTTCGACGCCGCCGACGTAGAGGTCCACGCCTCCGAACTGGGGGGTGCCACCGGCGGGGGTGCCACTGGCGAGCGAGCCGCCCATCCAGTAGCGGTCGGCGTCTTTGCCGACCAGGGCGGCGGCGTTGTCGGGATCGAGGTAGCGGAGGTAGTACCAGCAGGAGCCGGCCCAGTTGGGCATGGTGTTGGTTTCGCGGGTGTAGCGGCGGGGGCCGTCGCCGAGATCCAGCGTGGGCTCGCACCACTCGCGGGCGCGGGCCAGCGGGGGGCGGGGCGGGGCGTTCGGGTCGTCGCTGCTCTCGGGCTGGAAGTTCTCCATCTCCGGGAGCAGGACCGGGAGCATGCTCTCGGGGAGGTCGATGGCCTCGCCGTACTGGTTGAAGACGATGGGGAAGGGCTCGCCCCAGTAGCGCTGGCGGGAGAAGAGCCAGTCGCGGAGCTTGTAGTTGACCTGGGCGCGGCCGAAGCCGGCGTCCTGCAGGGCGGCGGTGATGCGGGCCTTGGCCTGCGGGGTGGGCAGGTTGTTGATGTTGTACGGGGAGTCGTGCTCGGTGGCGATGGGGGAGTTGCAGGCGAAGCCCTCGCCGGAGAAGCACTCGGTGATGGCCTCGGAGGCGTCGGAGTCGGCGGTGGGCTTGACCACGCGGAGGATGGGCACGCCGAAGGCCTGGGCGAAGGCGAAGTCGCGTTCGTCATGCCCGGGGACGGCCATGATGGCGCCGGTGCCGTAGCCAGCGAGGACGTAGTCGGCGACGAAGATGGGGATGCGGTGGTTGTTGACGGGGTTGACGGCGAAGGCGCCGATGAAGGTGCCGGTCTTTTCGCGGCCTTCTCCTCCCCCCTCCCGCTGCTCGTCGGTTTTGGTGCGGGCGTAGGCGCGGTAGGCGTCGAGCAGGGCGCGGGGTGTGGCGCCGGCGGCCAGGAGTTGGTCAGCACCGGGGAAGATGGCGGCCTTGCCGGGGGCGGAGGGGCCGGCGGCCCACTTGTCGGTGACCAGGCGGTCGACCAGTTCGTGCTCGGGGGAGAGGACCAGGTAGGTGGCGCCGTGGAGGGTGTCGGGGCGGGTGGTGAAGACACGGATGCGGCGGTTGGCGGCGGGGAAGTCGACGTATGCGCCCTCACTTTTGCCGATCCAGTTGCGCTGCATGAGCTTGACCGGCTCGGGCCAGTTCAGCGGCTCCAGGTCGGCCAGCAGGCGCTCGGCGTAGGCGGTGATGCGCATGATCCACTGCTTGAGGGGGCGGCGGTAGACGGGGTAGTTGCCGCGTTCAGAGCGGCCGTCGGCGGTGACCTCTTCATTGGCCAGGACGGTGCCGAGCATGGGGCACCAGTTGACGGGGACCTCGTCGAGGTAGGCCAGGCGGTGGGAATCGATGAGGCGGCGCTGCTCGGCGGGGTTGAGCTGGGCCCAGGTGCGGCCGTCGGAGGCGGTCTTCTTGCCGGAGGCGAAGAGGGCGACCAGTTCGGCGATGGGGCGGGCCTTGTTGGCGGCGGGGTCGAACCAGGCGTTGTAGATCTGGAGGAAGATCCACTGCGTCCAGCGGTAGAAGGGCTCGTCGGTGGTGCTGACGCCCCGGCGGGGATCATGACCGAGGCCGAGGCGGCGGAGCTGCCGCTTCATGGTGGCGATGTTCTTTTCGGTGGTGATCCGCGGGTGGGTGTTGGTCTGGATGGCGTACTGCTCGGCGGGGAGGCCGAAGGAGTCAAAGCCCATGGCGTGCAGGACGTTGTGGCCGGTCATGCGGAGGTAGCGGGCGTAGATGTCGGTGGCGATGTAGCCCAGGGGGTGGCCGACGTGCAGGCCGGCGCCCGAGGGGTAGGGGAACATGTCGAGGATGAACTTCTTGGGGCGGGCGGCATCGAAGCCGGGCTCGCCGGGGTTGGGGGCGGCGAAGGTGCGGGTCTGGTCCCAGTGGTCCTGCCAATATGCTTCGATGGCGTTGGCGAGGGCGGCGGTGTAACGCTGGGGGGGCTGGTCGTCGGTTCGGGCGGTGTTGGCAATGGCTTGGGACATGGCGGTGAAATGTAGTGGGGGTGGGGGTGCAGCCCGGCCGGCGAGCGGGGCGTGGCGGCGTGCGCAGTGGCGGGGGCGCAATGGATGGGGTGGATGGGGGGTGCGGGCGGTGGTGGCGGTGTGCCTGGCGGTGGTGCTGGCGGGGTGCCACCCGGCGCCGAAGGAGGACTTTTCCGGCGATGCGAGGCTGGGGCCGGTGGTGGCGGCGGCGGAGGCGGCGATTGCGCAGGTGCGGGACAGCGGGGCGGAGCAGTGGCGGGCGGGGTGGGCGGGGAACGCGATGGTGAACGTGTTTGGCGGGGGGAATCGGGGGTTGTGCTGGCACTGGCAGGTGCTGGTGTATCAGGCGGTGGCCGAGGCGGCGGAGCGGGCGGGGCTGGCGGTGATGGGCATCAACGCGCACGTGGGGCGGATGAACGAGCACCATGCGGTGGTGGTGTTTGACCCGGCGGAGCGGGGGGCGGCGGGGCTGCTGCGGCGGCCCCTGCCAAGCCGGGCGTGGGTGATTGATGCGTGGCTGCGGGGGCGGGCGGATGTGTACCGGCTGGAGGAGTGGGTGGAGGGGATCGCCAAGGGCCCGGAGCGGGTGGGGGGGGAGGAACTGCGGGGGCAGGGGTTG